>VMCW01000135.1 GCA_008081175.1 Flavobacteriaceae bacterium | reverse complement strand
TCGTAAAGAAGTGCGTCGCCCAGATGGATCCTACATTCGTTTTGATGAAAACGCGTGTGTACTATTAAACCCAACGGGTGAAATGCGCGGTACACGTGTTTTTGGTCCAGTTGCAAGAGAGCTTCGTGATAAACAGTTTATGAAAATAGTATCATTAGCCCCTGAGGTGTTATAACAGCAAAGAACATGGCAACTAAGATTAAAATTAAAAAAGGAGACACTGTACGTGTTATTGCGGGATCCCAAAAGGGTTCAGAAGGGCAGGTATTAAGTATCCTTAAAGAAAAAAACAAAGCTTTGGTTGAAGGTGTGAATCTAGTAAAGAAGCACAACAAACCAAACGCACAAAATCCTCAAGGGGGAATCACTGAAAAAGAGGCACCTATTGATATCTCAAACCTATCGTTATTGACCTCTGATGGGAAAACGACACGTATAGGTTTCCGTATGGAAGAGGGAAATAAAGTGCGATATGCAAAAAAAACCGATGAAGTCATCTAATTATGAGCTATACACCAAGACTGAAACAGGAATATAACGATCGTATCGTTAAGAGCTTAAAAGAAACGTTTAGCTACAAAAGCATTATGCAGGTACCTAAACTAGAAAAAATTGTATTGAGCCGTGGAGTTGGTGCTGCCGTTGCAGACAAAAAACTCATCGAACACGCTGTAGATGAGCTCACTTTAATCACAGGTCAAAAAGCAGTTGCAACTCTTTCTAAAAAAGATGTCGCTTCATTCAAATTACGTAAAGGAATGCCCATCGGTGCAAAAGTAACTTTACGAGGAGAACGTATGTACGAGTTTTTAGATCGATTGGTCACTACTGCACTGCCACGTGTTCGTGACTTTCAAGGAGTAAAAGCAACTGGTTTTGACGGAAGAGGAAATTATACCTTGGGTATTACAGAGCAGATTATTTTTCCAGAAATCGATATCGACAAAGTAAACCGAATCAATGGTATGGACATCACCTTTGTGACCTCAGCACAAACGGACCAAGAAGCAAAAACATTATTAACAGAACTAGGAATCCCTTTTAAAAAGAACTAATATGGCTAAAGAATCCATGAAAGCACGCGAAAGAAAACGTGCCAAGACCGTTGCCAAGTACGCTGAAAAGCGAAAAGCTTTAAAAGAAGCGGGTGATTATGAAGCACTACAAAAACTTCCTAAAAACGCTTCACCGATTCGCATGCACAACCGTTGCAAACTCACCGGTCGTCCAAAAGGATATATGCGTCAGTTTGGAATCTCTCGTGTCACATTCAGAGAAATGGCAAACAAAGGATTGATTCCTGGAGTAACTAAAGCCAGCTGGTAACCAATATAAATAAAGATTATGTTTACAGATCCAATCGCAGACTTCCTAACACGTATCAGAAATGCCAACCGCGCAGGTCACCGTGTTGTAGATATTCCAGCTTCAAATATTAAAAGAGAAATCACAAAAATTCTTTTTGATCAAGGGTATATTCTAAGCTATAAGTTTGAAGATACTGCTAATCATCAAGGGAATATTAAAATCGCCCTTAAATACGACAAAAACACAAAAGAACCTGTAATTAAGAAATTACAGCGTATCAGTACGCCTGGATTGAGAAAATATTCAGGTTCTGATAGTTTTCCACGTATTCTAAATGGTCTAGGTATTTCCATTGTTTCTACTTCAAAAGGTGTGATGACTGGAAAGCAAGCCGCTAAAGAAAACGTGGGTGGGGAATTAATTTGTTACGTATACTAATATTATAAGTCATGTCTAGAATAGGAAACAACCCGATAAATGTACCCGAAGGAGTCACAGTAGATATACAACCTACTCAGATTACTGTTAAAGGTAAACTCGGTGAACTGACTCAAGATTACAGTGAAGTGGAAGTCGTTATGGAAGATAACGTGATCACTGTAAAACGTCCTTCTGAAAATAAATCAGTTAAATCAAAACACGGCTTGTATCGTTCTTTAATTGCCAATATGGTAGAAGGTGTAAGCCATGGTTTTACAAAAGAACTTGAACTTGTAGGGGTAGGATACCGCGCAAGTAACCAAGGACAGGTATTAGATTTGGCTCTTGGTTTTTCCCACAATATTTTATTTGAGATTGCACCAGAAGTTAAAGTAGAAACCATTTCTGAAAAAGGAAAAAATCCAATCGTTAAACTTACTTCACACGACAAACAGTTGGTGGGTTATGTAGCGTCAAAAATCCGATCTTTCAGAAAACCAGAACCATATAAAGGAAAAGGCGTCAAATATGTTGGCGAACAAATCCGAAGAAAAGCAGGTAAATCAGCATAATTTATAACCATGGGTTTAACAAAATTAGAACGTAGAATCAGAATTAAAAAACGCATCCGCAAGGTTGTAAGTGGAACTTCAGCAGCACCGCGTTTGTCTGTGTACCGAAGTAACAAAGAAATCTATGTACAACTCATAGATGATCAAACAGGAAAAACAATAGTAGCTGCTTCCTCTAGAGATAAAGAAATAGTAGAGGAAAAGTCGGTAAACAAAGCGGAGG
>VMCW01000212.1 GCA_008081175.1 Flavobacteriaceae bacterium | reverse complement strand
TAAGTATTCAATCATTATACAAGAATTATGAAATTCAAAATACTAGTCTACTTATTCCTATTTGTCTGCATTGTTTTGTTTTATCAAATTTTAAATACAAATAAAATTTTAAATCATCAAGACGCACTGTTGCAGGGACAGTTTCAAAGTATTGGACAACTCAAGGATAGTCTTCAGCAAGTGAATGCTTCTATAGAAAAAGATGCTTTTTTTTCACTTAAAAGAAATCAAAGGCTTAATGAGTTAGTTTTTGAAGCGGAGGAACAAGAAAAACAGATCATGCAAAAGCTCTTTGAAACCAATTCTAAAGAAGGTTTAAAACGTCTTATTTCCTTGCCCGACGAAACGTTTTTAATAGAGCAGGTAAAAGTGATCAATCAACAATGGGTGTTGATAGGTTTTATATCTGATCAGCATTGGGGGCAGGCCATTTTGGAATACTCAAAGATGGAAAGCGATGTTTATGAATTTAAGTTAATAAAGTATATTCTGAATACTTTATAAATTTGTTTTTTCAATCCACTGAAGCATTTTGGAAAAGTTTTCTTGAGAAACTGTATGTCCATCAGGAAATTCAAAATATTCTATTTCCTCATAAATTTTACTTACAGGTAAAACGGTAGATCTTGCTTGTTCTATGGGGATGACTATATCCGTTTCTCCATGCGCAGCATATGCTAGAAATGAGGGTTTTTTGGAAGTGTCTACACTTTCGTGGATCAAACCACTTAACGCGATAATTCTTCTGTAAGATCCAGGACTTGAGAAAGCTAATGCCCAACTCAAAATAGCTCCTTGGCTAAAACCTAGAAGGCTAATGTCTAAGGCATTTAAATGGTATTTATCAATCAAAAGAGTGATGTTCTTTTTAATCAAATCCACTGCGCCCCATGCTGCTTCTAATTCAGAATCTAGAGTACCGTCTTCCTTTGGGTATAATGGATACCAAGCATAGCTGTTGAAAGCCAGTTCAAGTGGCGCCTGAAGTGCAATAACAGTATGATTTTTAGGGAGGTAGGGGGTAAAGGCAAATAAATCATCTACATGACTGCCATAGCCGTGAATCAAAATGATAGCTGGTTTTTTTGAAGCGTTATTTTCGCCTTCACGAACCCGGTATTCTAACATATATTTTAGCTATTTAATTGATTTTTTTCTCCACGTATGCAGCCGTAAACTGTACCTTTTGTTGGGGTACCGATAAACATACAGTTTTTGGAAGTGGAGTGCAGGTCTTCGGCTTTTAAGGTTCCACTATCGTTTGGACTGAATAAAGAAAGATCTGCTGGGATTCCCTCTTTAAACGCAGGATTTTCTATGCCGAATCTTTTTTTCCCTCGAGTTAGAATATCAATGACCTTTTCTAAAGGAAATTGATTTCTAAGCACCCTGAAAGAGGCTTCTAAACCAATACTTCCTTCCATAGATTGAACAAATTCTAAGTCTTTACGTTCTGAATTTATTGGTTGATGCATGCTACTTACCATATCAATGGTACCATCTAACAAACCTTCTCGTAAAGCCTGTAGGTCTTCTTTTGCTCGTAATGGAGGTGTTATTTTAAAGTTAGGATCGAAATCCATCAGTTGGTCATGGGTGTAAATCACATGGGCAATACCAACACTAGAACTAACATTTAGTCCTTGTTTTTTTGCTTTTCGAACCAAATTAACACTTGTTGCTGAGGAGAGAAAAGGAATATGCATTTTACCTCCTGTATATTTTAATAACTGCAGGTCACGGGCTAGGGGGGTAGTTTCTGCTACCTCAGGGATCCCTTTTAACCCTAGATTTGTGCTGATTGTTCCTTCGTGCATTTGACCTTTATTGGATAAACTTTCATCGATAGGATAGGACTGTATGATTCCTCCAAAAGTTTGAACATAGTCCAAAGCAATTCTCAATAAGTTGGGGTTGGTTATGCCTTTATTGAAATCACCAAAAGCTATTGCTCCTGCCTTATAAAGGTCATAAAGCGATGCCATTTGAAGACCCTTAGCTTCAGTTGAAAGCGCACCACTAACATGTAGTTGTGTAGTAAATTCAAAGGAGCGTTGCAGGAGGTTGTTTACTGCAGCATAGGTATCGAGTACTGGATTAGTGTTAGGATTCAATAGTACGTGAGTAAAGCCGCTTTTGGCGGCAGTCTCTAAACCTACATCAAGAGTTTCTCGTTCTTCGTATCCAGGATCTCCAAAGGAAACGCAGGGATCAAACCAACCTGAGGAGACATGTAAGTCTTTGTATTCTATCTTTTGATCAGCTTTAATGTCGATTTGTTCACCAACTTTGCTGATCAAACCGTCCTCGATAAGAACATCTAATTTTTGATTGTGAAAAGCACTCTTCTCATCGATGAGTGTTGCGTTTTTTAAGAGTATTTTCATGTAAAAAAGATCGTGTAAAAATAAGAAACAATTTTTGAACAGCTAGAGGATCTCTTTTTTAATCCTTTTCAATAAATAAATTAAATTGAATTCGTTCATGAGTCGATTTTTGTGTTAATTATTTTTAAGAGGTCTCATTAAGTTGCATTACTCTTGTTTATCCTCTTGTTAC
>VMCW01000109.1 GCA_008081175.1 Flavobacteriaceae bacterium | reverse complement strand
AACAAAATCCTCTTTTGATTTTCCTGATTTTATATGAATATTTTTTTTCTTTTGCTCGCCCACGGTAGTTTCCCATGCATAATGCTCACGACCTGGCGCCTTGTAATCATGACCAACGAAAATACGAGTAGCATCAGGAAGGGATAAAATTTTCTGGATTGACGAGAATAGGTTTTCTGAGGATCCACCTGGGAAATCACATCTAGCGGTTCCAAAATCAGGCATAAATAGAGTGTCTCCGACAAACGCAGCATCACCGATTACGTAAGTCATACAAGCAGGTGTATGACCAGGAGTGTGCAAGACGTCTCCTCGAAGCTGTCCAATATGAAACGTATCTCCCTCTACAAATAACTTGTCAAATTGGCTGCCATCACGTTGAAATTCTGTTCCCTCATTAAAAATCTTTCCAAAGGTTTCTTGGACATCGGTAATGTGCGATCCTATGCCGATTTTTCCACCAACTTCCATTTGTATATATGGTGCAGCTGACAGGTGATCGGCGTGTACATGGCTTTCTAAAAGCCATTGAACATCAAGTTTGTTTTCTTTTACGAAGTTTATCAGTTTGTCGGCAGATCTTGTATCAGTACGGCCTGAAGCAAAATCAAAATCTAAGACACTGTCAATTATAGCGCAGGATGAACCATTCGGATCGCAAACAATATACGAAATAGTATTGGTAGCTTCGTCAAAAAATGATGTAATATCGGGTCCCATACATGCCTCTTTTTGAGTGTTATGTAACATATATCAAATTTTGAATATGAATCAATTTCTTTATTAAGTAACTAGAACTCCGATGGTAACTGACATTAAGCCTAAAACCGACAGAAATAAGGATGCTAAGTTAAGGGGCATCGCTCCTTGAATAGACTTACGAAGTTCTTCATCTGATGAACTCTTTTTTTTAGCCAACGCAACCTTATACATACTGAATAATAGACCAATTAATCCAAATATTGATAATGCTGCTCCTCCCCAAACAAGTACAAAAATCATGTGGCTCAACTACTGTTAAAAAAATTATTGTAAAAAGCTTATTCGAAACCTTGTTATATTTACAACCACAGAGTAACCCGAATAACAAAAAAGGAAATTATTTATGGATGAGAATAGTGGTAGTGCCTATCGAGTTACAGCTGATGAGTTAAGACAGTTCGTTGAAAGGTTTGAAAATCTAGAGATAGAAAAACGAAGTATCGCAGATCAACAAAAAGAGGTTATGGCTGAAGCTAAAGGTCGAGGTTATGATACAAAGATTTTACGAAAAATAGTCGTGCTTAGAAGAAGGGATTTGCAGGATTTGGCTGAGGAAGAGGCCGTTCTTAGTATGTATAAATCAGCTCTAGGCATGTAAACTAGTGACTTGATAGAGCCTTAAGATAGCCATAAATTTCTGGCAACTTGCGGATTGCTGCGACAAAATTTATCGTACATTAATATTTACATTCTTATACATCTATCACTAGGTTTGCGCTCAAAGTTTTAGCTAGCTTACTTAATTGTTTGGAATTCAAAATTGGCTTTTTTAAATTCGTCCTTATCTGGTCAAAATAAATCATTAGTGAATGCCAATGGTGGTTGGGCGATCTGCGCAATATCTATTTCGGCGCTAATATTATTACCAATAGTCTCAGTCATTTTTATCGCATTTTTCCCAGCCAATAATATTTGGCCTCATTTAATTTCCACCACTCTACCGCGATACATTTCTACTACAGTTCTACTGATGATATCTGTCGGCGCCATTGCTGGAGTAATTGGAACTTTGAGCGCCTGGTTTGTAGTCAGGTATAGATTTATTGGGTCGAGTTGGTTGCAATGGGCTCTACTGATGCCGTTGGCTATCCCAGGATATGTTGGAGCCTACGCTCTAGTTGACTTGTTAGAGTATGCAGGTCCAGTTCAGTCAGCTCTTAGGGATGTTTTTGGTTGGTCAAGTGCCAGAGATTATTGGTTTCCTGAGATTAGATCTTTTGGGGCGGCTGTTTTCGTATTAAGCCTATCTCTTTATCCCTATGTTTACTTGTTAACTAGAGCAGCGTTCCGAGACCAAACCTCCAGCGTTGAAGAAGTGGCCCGTTCCTTGGGGGCACTTTCATCACAGCGTTTTTTCAAAATAAACTTACCACTCGCTCGACCAGCAATGGCTGCAGGGGTAGCTATTGTGATGATGGAGACAGTAAATGACTTTGGGACAGTAGATTACTTTGCTGTTCAGACACTTACTACTGGTATATTTAGTGTCTGGTTGCAATCAAGTAATGTAGGCGGTGCAGCACAGCTTGCTTGTGTGGTCTTAACGATGGTGATTTTGCTAGTTAGCCTTGAAAAACTTTCCAGAAGGAAAATGCAATTCTTCAACATGTCTTCGAAGCAAAAGGCAGTCCAGAAAATTAGGTTGAGGGGTTTATCAAATATTTTGGCTTTTTTATGTTGTTTAGCGCCAGTTTTATTGGGCTTTGCATTGCCGCTTATAATTTTACTAGAGCATTCTATGAGTAATCCTCACTTGTTTATAGATAAAGGATTAATCGATGCTACATTCAATACAGTATTTATTGGAACAGTCGC
>VMCW01000065.1 GCA_008081175.1 Flavobacteriaceae bacterium | reverse complement strand
AGTCGTGCTATTCAAGGCTAGTGAGATTGCCATCTACTGGTTTGAATCACAGGTCACCTCAAAATATACTGTCTGGGTGCAAAACGGCAGTTTCCTTATTTGTGCAGGAATCAAGGTACTCCTCATTCTCTACGGTACACCATTGATCGCCTTCGCTTGGGCAATGCTTGCTGAAGCACTGTTAGTTGCGATAATGCTGAGCATCATGCTTGGGCTACACGGACCGAGACTACAGCAATTGTGCGTATCGTTAACACGTGCGCAGATTCTACTGAAAGACAGCTGGCCACTGTTGCTATCCAGTATAGCTGTAGTGGTCTATATGAAGATCGACCAGATCATGCTTGGGCAGATGGTGGGAGACGAGGCCGTAGGTATTTACAGCGCTGCAGTACGAGTTAGTGAGGTATGGTACTTTATTCCAACAACGATAGTGGCTTCAGTTTTCCCTGTAATCCTCAAAGCAAGGAATAGTAGTGAGGAGCAATACTATAAAAAATTGCAGCATCTATTCGATCTAATGCTATGGCTTTCGATAAGTATTGCTTTGCCTATGACATTTCTATCTGAAACAGTCGTAATGGTTCTTTTTGGGGAAGCATACCTAGCTGCTAGCTCTACACTATCTATCCATATTTGGGCATCAGTTTTTGTGTTTTTAGGAGTCGCTAATAGCAAGTGGTTTATAGCAGAAAACAGACAAGTTTTAAGTTTTTATCGAACAACAGCTGGAGCATTTACAAACGTTTTACTAAACTTTTTATTTATTCCTCGATTCCAAGAAATTGGAGCAGCTACAGCAACTGTTGTATCTTATGCTATTGCTACTGTAATTTCTGATTTATTCCAGAAAGAAACAAGAATACTTTTTTTTATGAAGATAAAATCCTTCAACTTACTAAAAGTAATTTCGAGGATTAAAATCTTAAAATATACCTTATAAATTTCATATCTTCTAAGCTATATTTTGAAAAAATATATTCCACGAATTATCATAAATTTCATCAAGAGAATTCTTTGCTTTTTTACTTGGGATCCTTGGGTAAATTATTCTTGGTCACAAGAAGGAGAGGATCGAATTTTATACAGAATTTTTGAGCAACAATCAGTTGGTTTTTATATTGACGTTGGAGCACATCACCCAAAACGATTTTCTAACACTTACTTTTTCTACAAACGTGGTTGGAGAGGTATCAACATTGATGCTATGCCCGGTTCGATGAAAAATTTTGAAAAACTAAGGCCAAGAGATATAAATTTAGAGTACGGCATAGGTACTTATAACGGAAAGCTTGATTACTATATCTTTAACGAACCTGCTTTAAATAGTTTTTCTAAAGAATTATCAAAAGAACGAAATAATGAGAATTCTTCTTATAAGATAAATGAAATTGTCAAAGTAGAAATATTACCATTGTCGGTGATTTTAGATCATCAACTTCCAGAAAAGCAAATCATTGATTTTATGTCAATCGATGTAGAAGGGTTAGATTATGAAGTTTTAATCTCTAATGATTGGTCTAAATATAGGCCAAAATATGTACTTACAGAAATCTTGGGTAGTAGCCTACATGAGATTGAGCAAAGCCAGATTGGGAAATTCATGAAACAAGTTGGTTATTTTTTATACGCTAAATGTATTCATACAGTGATATTTAAAGAATTTATAGAAAACGATACTTATTGAGTAGCGTTATCTTTCTATTTTTAATAAAAGGTAAGCAAAATTACCTCATAAAATTAAATCAACCATACCTAATTAATTCAATGTTGAATGGTTATTTAGAATAGATATATTTTACTAAGGCCTTAACCAATGAAACCTGAAGGCGAAACACCATCACTATTACAAACACCAGTACTCTTCATTGTTTTTAATCGGCCAGACACCACAGAAAAAGTATTTGATGCAATACGTGCAGCCAAACCTACACGGTTATATGTAGCTTCCGATGGTGCCCGTGCAAATCAATCTGGTGAAGCTGAAATTGTTAGTAAAGTACGCGAGATCTCTACTTCAGTCGACTGGTCTTGCGAAGTAAAGACGCTGTTTCAAAAAGAAAACTTAGGCTGTAAAAAAGCAGTCAGTAAAGGAATTACCTGGTTTTTTGAACAGGAAAACCAAGGGATTATTTTGGAAGATGATTGTTTACCACATCCTGACTTCTTTGTTTTCTGCGAAAACTTGTTAGAACATTATGCTGATAATGAACATGTGTGGGCAATTACAGGAGACAACTTTCAAAAAGGACAAAAGCGTGGTGAGGGTTCTTACTACTTCTCTCGGTACAACCATGTATGGGGTTGGGCTAGTTGGAGGCGTGCTTGGCAAAAAGCGGACATGGAGATTAGATTCTGGCCTGAGTGGAAAAAAAGTTCTGCTTGGCAGATCTTTTGGGAAGACGTAGTTGCTCGAAGATATTGGGAGACAATTTTCAATCGAGTTCATCGGGGCGAGATTGACACCTGGGATTACCCATGGACTGCTAGTGTTTGGTATTTTGGAGGTTTGACAGCCACACCTAATGTGAATCTCGTTAGCAATATTGGTTTTGGGGAAAATTCAACACATACAGATTCAAT
>VMCW01000127.1 GCA_008081175.1 Flavobacteriaceae bacterium | reverse complement strand
CGTTTTAGCGGATGCAAATATAAAACCCTTTTTAATTCTTTCAAGGGGTTTTGATTAATTTATTTTATTTTTTTTTCTCTTCCTCTAACAATGGGGTCTTTGGAGCTTTCCAAAGGGTATACAAAGCATCTAAATCATAGGTCAAAGCAGAAGGATCTAGTTCAATCAATCCATCACCATATGCTCGTTGTAGTATGTCTTCTATAAGAAAGTCTTCATAATTGGTTTCTGGATCGTAGGTGTCTTTTAAAGATAACTTAAAAAGTGATGCCGTTGTTTGATAGACAAAAGCGCGCCATCCATTGCGTAAATCTTTGACAAGTGTGTGGGTGGTTTCACCCGTTTGACGGTGCACCAGTTTAATTAAAATACGGCCTTGAGAACGGGAGAGTTTTTTTAATTCTTCTTCAAACTCATCATAAATAAATTTTTCGATGCGCTTCATATAATTCTTTTTACCCTTTTTGCTTTTGATTGCATCAAGACGCAGACTCAAAGTGTCTAGTCTATCAGAAGCCAGTTTTGCATAAGGATAGACCCGCAAGGTTCTGTTTCTCAAAATCACATAATCACGAAGTTGCTTCATACTTTTAAAGCGCAACGGTTGAAAAAGCACTACTTCTTTTAATCGTATACCTGACTGTGGAATGGAATCGGTTTCAAATTGATACAGCAATTCTCCCTCAAAATCGTCAGGAGCTTGAATTTGAGCGAGAAGCAGCAAAGGGAATAGGACAAAAAAACAAGTATACATTTTTGGAGCTTTCATCATGATTTTAAAGTTTATTCTGTCGCTTTTTTTTCGATTTAAAATGAAAAACTTATGTACATTTTATTGTGATTTCAAAAGTACAAATATTTTATAGGACACTTTTTTATTGGGGAATATTCTTACTTTTGTTTTCCTTAAAAAACAAACCTTGAAATGAGCATTTTAGACAAAAAAGCCCTTACTTTTTTAGAAAACTATTTAAATAATGCCGCACCGACTGGTTATGAAAGTAACGGTCAGAAAATGTGGATGGAATATTTGAAACCTTATGTGGACGAATTTATAACCGATATATATGGAACTGCTGTTGGAGTCATCAACCCAAAGGCGAAATACAAGGTCGTGATTGAAGGGCATTCCGATGAAATTTCTTGGTATGTTAATTACATTACGGATAACGGATTAATCTATGTAATAAGAAACGGAGGTAGTGATCATCAAATCGCTCCTTCGAAATGGGTCAACATTCATACAAAAAAAGGAATTGTACAAGGTGTTTTTGGATGGCCTGCTATACACACTAGAAAAAGCGATAAAGAAGAAGTTCCTAAACTCGACAATATTTTTATTGATATAGGAGCAAAGGATAAAGAGGAAGTTGAAAAAATGGGGGTTCATGTGGGTTGTGTCATAACCTATCCGGACACGTTCAAGATTTTAAATAAAGACAAATTTATCTGTCGCGCTATAGACAACCGCGCTGGTGGTTTTATGATTGCGCAAGTAGCTCGCTTGCTTTTTGAGAACAAAAATAAACTACCCTTTGGGTTGTATATTACCAACTCTGTTCAAGAAGAAGTGGGACTTCGTGGGGCGGAAATGATTACACAAACAATTCAACCCAACGTGGCATTGGTTACAGATGTATGCCATGACACCACAACCCCAATGATCAATAAGATAACAGAAGGGCTTACGGAAATAGGAAAAGGACCTGTTATTTCCTATGCTCCTGCTGTGCAAAATAATCTAAGAGAACGTATTATTGAAACTGCTGAAAAGAAAAAAATTCCTTTTCAACGCATGGCATCGTCTCGTTACACGGGTACTGATACAGATGCCTTTGCCTACAGTAATGGAGGTGTAGCATCAGCTCTAATTTCACTTCCCTTACGTTATATGCATACTACCGTAGAAATGATTCACCGTGAGGATATGGAGAATGTAATTCGATTGATGTACGAAACCCTTCTTAATATTAAGGATGGGGAAAGCTTTAGTTATTTTGATTGATCTTTTGAGTACGAAGGGCTTTATTGATTCGTTTTACTAATGCAGGGCCTTCGTAAACAAACCCTGTATATAATTGAACTAAAGAAGCTCCAGCCTTGAGTTTGTCGATTGCATCCTGAGCACTATGAATACCTCCCACCCCAATAATGGGGAATGCATGATTGCTTTTCTCTGAGAGAAATCGAATCACCTCTGTACTTCTATGAGCTAGGGGTTTACCACTTAAGCCTCCTAATTGGTCCTTGTTTTCTGAAACCAATCCTTCTCGATTAAGGGTAGTATTTGTGGCGATTACTCCATCTATTTTAATTGATTTCACTATATCAATGATGTCCAATAATTGGTCTTCGCTCAGATCAGGAGCAATTTTCAATAAGATGGGCCTTGGGGTTTCTTTTTTTTGATTATGCTCTTTAAGTGTTTTCAATAAGTGTGTAAGAGGCTCTTTGTCTTGAAGTGCTCTTAGATTGGGAGTGTTTGGAGAACTTACATTAACCACGAAATAATCGACATAAGGAAATAAAGCATCAAAGCAAATCAGATAATCTTCTACCGCTAGATCGTTGGGTGTGTTTTTATTTTTTC
>VMCW01000023.1 GCA_008081175.1 Flavobacteriaceae bacterium | reverse complement strand
TTTCCATTGATTCCACTTCCATACAAACAAAGAATTTCTCTTTGTTTCCTTCCTCATGCCCATAAGCCAGGAAATTTATTCCGTGTTCCTGTCTAAAATCTTCGTTTGCAAGAAACATTCCCCGCCAATGTTCATAGCCTTTTGAAAGTTCAACTGATGTTATTATTTTCATAATTCCCTCCAAAATTAACTATTTTATTTGGTGGGTTCAAAAAGGATATGTCAAAGATTACCTTACGAAAAGAAGCACTTTCCGATTTATTTTTAAAAGTTGACACATTAATGGGCGTTTCAGATATTTAAAGCTAAGTTTGACCCTTGGAGAAATATTTTAATTCTACTCACGGCAATTTTGGAAAAAAGCTGAATGCAAAACACTCAAAAACTTCTAAAACTGTGCAACCAAAGAAATGCACTTATTGTTCCTGGTGCTCCAAACGCTTTTTTTGCTCGCATTATAGAGGATCTTGGATTTGAAGCAGTTTATGTAACAGGTGCTGGAATAGCGAATATGCAGCTGGGTATGCCTGATTTAGGTTTAACGACAATATCAGAAATTTCAAATACGGTTGCGAATATTGCTGATGTTGTTGACCTTCCCATAATTGTTGATGCAGATACAGGATTTGGCAATGCTCTTAATGTTATAAGAACAATCAAGACTCTTGAGAGATCTGGTGCTTCAGGAATCCAATTAGAAGATCAAGTTTTTCCCAAAAAGTGCGGACATTTTGACGGAAAAAAAGTCATTCCAACTTCGGAAATGGTTCAAAAAATCCATGCGGCAGTTGATACGCGCTATGATAACGATTTACAAATTATAGCAAGAACTGATGCTGTTGTAAGCGAGGGATTAAATTCTGCAATTGAAAGAGCACAATCTTATATTGAGGCCGGTGCGGATATTACCTTTGTTGAGGCTCCAGGTTCAGAAGAGGAACTGGCAAGAATTGCAAATGAACTTAAGGCACCGCAAATTGCTAATATTGTTCATGGTGGAAAAACTCCTGATCTTGGAAGAGCCAAACTCGCAGAATTTGGTTTCTCCCTTGTACTTTATGCAAATGCAGCACTTCAAGCGGCACTTAAAGCATCTAATGAAGTTTTGTTAACACTAAAAAATAGTGGAAACCTTTCTGAGGTGACAGGAAAATTAGCTAGTTTTGATGAACGACAAAAAGTTGTGAAAAAACCTGAATGGGACAATTTAGAGACGAAATACATTTTTGACGAGGAGAGTTTTTTATGAGCCGACCTTGGGATAATATAATTGGTCAGGATGAAATTGATGCCTACAACGCTGCTGGGTTTGGTAAATCTTCTGGACTAGGTAAAAGACCGGCACTGCTTATTATAGATGTACAGTATAGAACAGTGGGGACCACACCTATGCCATTTTGGCAGTCAATTGAAGAGTTTCCAACTTCCTGTGGCCAAGTAGGATGGGATGCAGTTACACATATAAAAAGTTTGCTGAATTATTTCAGGAAGCGTAGGTGGCCCGTCTTGTATCCATATGTAGCTCCAAAAATGAATTTTGATCAGGGCCGATTAGCAGAGAAAGTGCCAGCACTCATGGGAGTGGCGGAAAAGGGCTATGAATTTGTAGCTGACATCGCTCCACAACCCGAGGATATTCTTTTACCAAAAAAACATCCAAGCGCCTTTTTTGGAACTCCATTAGTTAGCTATCTTGTAGATAAGAATGTTGACACATTGGTTGTGACAGGCTGTACGACAAGCGGATGTGTAAGGGGTTCGGTTGTTGATGGTTTTGCTTACAATTTTCGTATCGTAGTGCCCCATGATGCCGTTTATGATAGGTCTGATACATCCCATGCTGTTAATCTTTTTGATATGTCTGCAAAATATGCTGATGTCATGACAACAAGTGAAACCTTAAGCAGACTTATAGAAATTGAATGATTTTCTGTTTATTAAAATCCCATGATGAATAAGTACGCTCAAGATTTTTAGGATAAAAAATGTTTGACTTGGTTTTAAGCGGTGGTGAAGTAATTCTGCCCAATAAAGGGCAAACCCCATGTGATATAGGTATAGCAAACGGGAAAATAGAATCTTTAGTTCCACATGGAAGCAAAATCAAAGGTAAGGAAGTGATCGATGTTAAAGATCATATTATTTTTCCGGGTATTATTGATGTCCATCTACATTTGGGTCACGGTTCTGATATTTCCCGACCTAAAGTTCCTAGCGATGCTGAAATAGAGACCAGTGGTGCGGCGAAAGGTGGAATAACATGTATGGTTCCCTACTTGATGGCAACTGATCCTTTTGAAAACATTTTTGACAATGTGCTTAATATCACAAAAGCTGGTTCAAAAATTGACTTTGGTTATCATTTCATCATCTCAACAGAGGAACAGTTGGAAAATGTGCCTTTATACGTAAATATGGGTATTCCTAGTTTCAAAATATTCATGAATAATCGAGGAGGGGAGGGAACTAGGCTTGGACTGCCAGATTTAGATGACGGTTTTCTTTTCCGACTCCTTGAGTCAGCAGCAAACAGTGGAGGAATGGTCTGCCCACATCCTGAGAATATAGAAGTAGCTTGGGTATTGAGAGAAAGGGCAATGAAATCTGATCCAACAGGTAAAGAGGGTCTCTACTCTGGGGA
>VMCW01000098.1 GCA_008081175.1 Flavobacteriaceae bacterium | reverse complement strand
GCCACAGTGATAGGTCTTTCCTTACCCCTAGATAAAATAATATGAAAAATTATAAGAATGTTGCAATCATAGCTGGCGGAGGTACTTTACCAAAAATAGTTTATGAAGAACTTTCTGATCCGTACGTGATAGGGTTTGAGGGGATGCCGTGTTCCCTGAGTGACCGTGCTAAGTTTCATAATTTTAATCAGCTAGGTTATTTTTTTGAAGATTTAAATGCCCGTGGTATTCGTAGCGTTGTCATGGTTGGCGATATGAAAAGACCATTATTGGATGAGACAAAATTTGACGAGTTTTCAAAAACAAGGTCTCATTTAATTTTTAATGCCATGCAACAAGGTGATGATACACTTTTAAAATACATTATTTCATTATTCCTTGAGGCAAATATTACTCCCATTGGGGCACATGAAGTAGTGAGGAATTTAACATTAAAAGCAGGGGTTTATAGTGGCTCTCTAGATACCTTAAATGTAGAGGATGTTAAGCGTGCTGATGAAATTTTAGAAAGAACAAGTTGTCTTGACATAGGCCAGTCGATAGTTGTCGAGGCTGGACAGGTTTTAGGTATTGAAACGGTTCAAGGCACAGAACAGCTGCTTGGCTATGTTCGCGATACCTCTATTGCTCTAAGGCGAGTAGGAGTAGGTGTTTTCGTAAAAAGAGAAAAAATAAACCAGGACTTACGCGTGGACATGCCTACAATAGGGCCGGAAACAATCCGTCAAGTATACGATGCAAAGTTGGCTTCAATTATTATAACTCCTGGTAAAGTTATTGTACTAGACCAGGACGAATGTTTTCGACTGTGCGAAGAGCTTTCATTATCATTTATCGTTAAGGAGCGGGAAAAATGAAAGTGTATTTAGTTGCGGGTGAACCTTCGGGTGATAAGCTTGGAGCTGAATTAATGGCTGGTTTAAAAAGCTGTGCTCCCTATGAATTGGACTTTTGTGGCGTAGGTGGTCCTTTAATGGAAGAACAAGGCCTGACTAGCTTATTCCCAATAAGTGAAATAGCGGTTATGGGTATCGGCGAGATTTTAGCCAAATACAGTTTTCTGAAAAAACGAATTAAAAATACAGTAGACGACATACTGCGACTTAAACCCGATGTACTAATTACGATTGATGCGCCGGAATTTTCTTTGCGGGTTGCCAAAATGGTTCGTAAAAAATTATTCATAAATACTATCCACTACGTTGCACCAACCGTTTGGGCTTGGCGCCCCAATAGAGCAAAAAAAATTTCTGGTTATGTAGACCATATTTTAGCATTGTTTCCATTTGAGCCACCTTACATGCAACGGGAAGGCATAAGTTGCGATTTTGTTGGGCATCCAGTGGCAAATGAAAATTTGCCAGAACCAAGTTTAGTAAAAAAATTTCGGCAACAACATAAAATAGGCGAAAATGATACCCTTGTAGCATTTCTGCCTGGTTCAAGAATATCTGAAGTTGATCGTTTAATGCCCGTTTTTAAAAATGTTTCTTCACTGCTGATTTCTCAAAAATTAAATACTAGGATAGTTACTGTAGTAGCCCCTGCAGTCGAACATATTGTGGTAGAAAATTTGCAGAGGTGGGGCAACAATATAATTGTGGTAACTAAGGATGATCTTTCAAGTACTGATTTTCAGAAACTAAAACGTGTAGTATTCGCTTCTTGCGATATTGCATTAGCAGCGTCAGGCACAGTTTCTTTAGAATTGGCGTCTACTGAAACTCCAATGGTAATCGCTTACGATATGGGTTTTTTATCAAGACTTGTTTTTCGGCTGTTAGTAAGCGTTAAGAGTGTGAACCTCGTGAATTTAATTTCCGAACAGCATACTATTCCAGAATTTATTGGCAGCAATTGTAAGCCTGATAAGATTTTTCAAGCCTTGGTAAATCAGCTAGAAGATCCGATTGGTCAAAAAACAGCAATGCGAAAATCTTTAGACCTTTTGAGCGTTGGTGGGGAAAATTCAGGCACTGTAGCCGCAAAATCTGTTATAGATTTTTTGGAGATGCACAAAACTTAGAATGTTAGGGTTTTATTACTTTAGAAAATGTTTTCATGAAACCAACTAGAGAAATAGGAATAATTACTTGCTGATCACCTGAAGATATATGTTTTAAATAGATGGAAGCTCTTTCTTTATTTTTGAGCGCCTCTACTTCTTCTTTAGTCAATCCAATTTGTGAATAGCAGCCAAGACTATTACAAAATTTGAACTGATATTTTTTTGGCTCTAAGTCTTGTATGGCCAAAATCAATCCTTCAGAAAGAATAGTTTCTAAAGGTACGATAACGGTTGCCGCGGCCTCGGCTACTTGATTGTCTGATAGTTTAAATATTGAAATCTCGGCAACTGGTTGTTTTTTATCGTTAAATATTATCTGGTTTGCTTCGCAACGTTCTATGGAATTCTGTGGTGCAATACATTTAAGGTTCCAATCTTTATTTGTCTCCTTGATATATGGTTGTGGTTTTTGCGGCTCTCCTGCCATAGCATCATCTATAGATAGATTATCAGCTTCTTCTGCATAAACGGTTAGAGTGCCTAAAACGGATAAAAAAATACAGGGCAGTATTAGATTCCAAGCAAAAAAGAATTTTTTTAAAATATGAGAGGGACGATATTTTGGCATAGTATTTTCA
>VMCW01000063.1 GCA_008081175.1 Flavobacteriaceae bacterium | reverse complement strand
GTTGATTTTGTGATGATGGGCTCTATAAATTGCTTAAGTGCTTTGGCTTTAGTCACAGTGGTGTTAATTCGCTTATGCTCAATAAGAGAACAAGCCATATTAGCCAACATTGATTTTCTGTGAGCTGTTTTACGACCCAAATGCATTACTTTTTTTCCGTGTCTCATTTTTCTACTTTAAAAATGTGAATTAATCTTTATCTAACTTGTATTTTGAAAGATCCATTCCAAAAGAAAGACCTTTGAGCACTACGAGCTCTTCCAACTCAGTCAGAGATTTCTTACCAAAGTTTCTAAACTTCATAAGATCGTTTTTGTTGTAGGAAACTAAATCTCCTAGTGTGTCAACTTCTGCGGCTTTCAAACAATTCAAAGCTCGTACAGAAAGATCCATATCGATGAGTTTGGTTTTCAACAATTGACGCATGTGAAGTGATTCTTCATCATATGTTTCTGTTTGTGCAATTTCATCAGCTTCTAAAGTGATGCGCTCGTCAGAGAACAACATGAAGTGGTGTATTAATGTCTTTGCTGCTTCGGTAAGTGCGTCTTTAGGATGAATAGAACCGTCTGAAATGATTTCAAATACGAGTTTTTCGTAATCTGTTTTTTGCTCTACACGGTAGTTTTCAATACTGTACTTCACATTCTTAATGGGTGTGAAAATAGAATCTATCGCTATAACTCCTAGTTCTGCATTTGTCTTTTTGTTTTCTTCAGCAGGAACATAACCTCTACCTTTTTCGATAGTGATTTCCATATTTAGCTGGACGCTTTTTTCAAGGTTACAGATGACAAGATCAGGATTCAATACTTGAAAACCAGAGATAAATTTTTGAAAATCTGCCGCTTTCAATTGTTCTTGCCCTCCAATGGAGATAGAGACTTTCTCTTCCTCGGTCTCATCTATCTGTCTTTTAAAACGCACTTGTTTCAAATTGAGAATGATCTCTGTAACATCTTCGACTACTCCCGGAATAGTAGAAAATTCGTGTTCTACGTTTTCCAGTTTAACAGATGTGATTGCAAACCCCTCTAATGATGAAAGCAGGACACGTCTCAACGCATTTCCAACAGTCAATCCATATCCAGGTTCGAGTGGTCGAAATTCAAATTTACCTTCGAATTCCGAGGAATCGATCATAATTACTTTATCGGGTTTTTGAAAATTCAATATTGCCATAATGTTGTGCTTGCGTTTGCTTATTTAGAATAAAGTTCGACGATGAGTTGTTCCTTGATGTTTTCAGGAATCTGAATGCGTTCGGGTACACTTACAAATGTACCTTGAAGCTGTTCCTTGTTCCAACTCAACCATTCATATGCTGAGGCATCTTTTCCTTTGGCTTCTACGATAATATTGAGGGACTTAGACTTTTCTCTTACCCCTACAACATCTCCCACCTTAACTTGATAAGAAGGAATATTTACTATAGATCCATTTACTGTTATGTGTCTGTGAGAAACCAATTGTCTGGCTCCACTTCTAGAAGGGGATAAACCGAAACGATAAACCACGTTATCTAATCTGGACTCACATAATTGGAGTAATACTTCACCTGTAACCCCTTTACTTCTATTTGCTTTTTCAAAGATATTGCGGAACTGACGTTCTAGTATGCCATAGGTGAATTTTGCCTTTTGCTTTTCCATTAACTGGATGGCATACTCTGACTTTTTCCCTCTGCGTTTTGCATTACCGTGTTGTCCCGGGGGGTAGTTTCTTTTTTCGAAAGATTTGTCATCTCCGAAAATGGGCTCACCAAATTTGCGAGCGATTTTTGTTTTTGGACCAATATATCTTGCCATTGTGTTGGTTTTAGTGAACTTGATCGCTGTGAATTAAGGTCACTTCCTTCGACAGCTTACGATCAACTTCTGATCAATTTATAATTATACTCTTCTTCTTTTGGGAGGTCTACATCCGTTGTGTGGAAGTGGGGTAACATCTACGATTTCAAGCACTTCAATACCGCTGTTGTGCAACGAACGAATTGCTGACTCACGTCCATTACCAGGACCTTTAACAAATACTTTTACTTTTCGTAATCCAGCTTCTTGAGCTACCTTGGCACAGTCTTCAGCAGCTGTTTGTGCTGCGTAAGGTGTGTTTTTCTTGGAACCTCTAAAACCCATCTTTCCTGCGGAGGACCAGGAGATTACTTCTCCCTTTGAATTGGTCAGTGAAATGATGATGTTATTGAAAGAAGCATTGATATGTGCTTCTCCAATAGATTCAACGATTACTTTTCTTTTTTTGCTTGCTGTTTTAGCCATAATTACAAACTATTATTTAGTTGCTTTCTTTTTGTTTGCTACAGTCTTGCGTTTTCCTTTACGGGTTCGCGAGTTGTTTTTCGTGCGCTGTCCACGTAATGGAAGACCTGCTCTGTGGCGTATGCCTCGATAGCATCCAATATCCATCAATCGCTTGATGTTCAATTGAACTTCGGAACGAAGCTCTCCTTCAATTTTGAAAGCCCCTACTGCTTCACGGATACGTGCGGTTTCATCATCTGTCCAATCTTGAACTTTCTTGCTTTCGTCCACTTTAGCTGTTTCCAAAATTGATTGGGCACGACTTCTTCCAATACCGAAGATGTATGTTAGGGATATAACCCCTCTTTTTTGCTTGGGAATGTCTACTCCTGATATTCTAGCCATAATTAACCTTGTCTTTGTTTGAATCG
>VMCW01000034.1 GCA_008081175.1 Flavobacteriaceae bacterium | reverse complement strand
AAAAAATCATCCAAGAGGGGCTGTTGTTCTTCTATTGCCAGAAGGTCTCCGGATTTTATGGCTAAACTTTTTGCCATAGATTTTGCAATTTGATCGGCTTGACTAAAATGAGCAATTGAACGGTCTTCTGAACCGGAAAATAGGGTTTCCAATACCGCTTCAATTTTTGATTGAGGACAATGCTCTGGCCCACCCAAAACTTCAAGGATACCCCCTGGTTTTAATGCTAATTCAAAACCCAAAGATTCCAATACTTCACCAGACAGCTTGAATTCTTCCAGTTGCATAGCATTTAATTTCATTTCCAAAGGAAATAGCAATTGTTGGCTCACTCCCTTTTTAGCTGTAATGGCAGTCAAAAAACGTTCATATAGAACGCGTTGATGAGCTCTGTTTTGATCGATAAGTATCATACTGGATTGCAGCGGGCAGACAATGTATTTCAAAAACAATTGAAAGACACGTGTACGCTGAGGGACGTCGAGCAATGAGGACTCTTGACTTGATTCATCAGAAGGATCTATTTGAATGCCCGACAAAATAGTTTCCCACTGCTCTGGTTTGACCTTGGTAGAATTAAATTCAGAATTAGTCTGAAAAGGATTGAAACTAGAATCCACTTCTATAGGTGGCGGAATGGGATTTTTTTCTTTAAAGGAATAAGGAACCTCAAAAGAAGGGTTTTGTTCAAAATCTAAGGTAGGAATCACTTGAAAAATCCCTAGACTGTGTTTCACCGCGGACCGTAAAATAGCATAAATACTTTGCTCCTCTTCAAACTTAATTTCGGTTTTGGTGGGATGAATATTGATGTCAATGGTCTTTGGATCAACTGTAAGGTATAGAAAATAACCCGGGTGATAGCCTGGTTTTAATAAGCCTTCAAATGCACTGGCAACAGCATGGTGTAAGAAAGAACTTTTAATAAAACGATTGTTGACAAAGAAAAATTGATTCCCTCTGGTTTTTTTTGAAAACTCGGGCTTCAATACAAAACCCTTTAACTGAGCAAGAGAGGTCTTTTCCTCTGCAGGCACCAAATGGTTATCCCATTTTGTACCAAAAATCGAAGTGATTCTTTTTCTGAGTGTACCAGTACCCAAATCAAAAAGCTCGTTTCCATTATTAAAAAACAAGAATTTAATTTCAGGATGTGTTAAAGCTACTCTCTGAAACTCATCAATGACATGTCGCAGTTCAACACTGTCAGATTTTAAAAAATTGCGTCGGGCCGGAATATTATAAAACAAACTTTTTACCGCAATTGATGTTCCTTGGGGTTGAGTTGATAAAGTTTGTTCCACTACAGTACTTCCCTCAATCTTTAAACAATGAGAAACCTCGTCTATTTCAGTTTTAGAATGGGTTTCAACATGAGCTATAGCAGCAATAGAAGCAAGTGCCTCTCCTCTAAATCCTTTAGTGTTTAAGGCAAATAAATCCTCAGCAGATTTAATTTTTGAAGTGGCGTGACGCTCAAAAGCCAAACGGATGTCTGTACTGTTCATCCCTATTCCATCGTCTATAACCTGGATGAGTGTTTTTCCAGCATCTTTGATGATGAGTTGAATAGTTTGAGCTCCTGCATCTACAGCATTCTCAAGCAGTTCTTTAACTACAGAAGCGGGACGTTGGATGACTTCCCCAGCAGCAATTTGATTGGCCACATGGTCCGGTAAAAGCGCAATTATTGAATTCATTACTGTGGTAGCATAAAAATGCTCAGATCAAAATCTAAGATATAAAGACAAATAAAAACCAATCCTAGGATAATCAAAAGTAAACGTAACGAAATGGAGCGGTTTTTTTTAGTGCGCATTTGCAATCGCATTTCTTTCCACTGTTGACCAAAATCATTACTGTTATAGGTGTCACGATATTTGGAAAACTTGGAGTCAAATTCATACAAATTACCCTCATCTTTTCCTTTATAATACCTCGGTGTATAGTTGTATCTCCTATTTTTTCGGAGTTTGAATAAATTTGATTTCAACATGAATCAAAGGTACAAGAAAGGTATTAAAGAAGAAAAGCTCCAAAGAGAAAGTTATCCAACTTATTTGGATTTTAAAACAGCCATATGCAATGCAGTAACTGCAGCTTCTACCCCTTTGTTTCCGTGCTTTCCCCCACTGCGCTCTTGTGCTTGTTTTAGGTTGTCATCAGTCAACACACAAAATACAACCGGTACCTCATGGGCTACATTGAGGTCTTTGATCCCTTGAGAAACTGCCTGACATACAAAATCAAAATGCTTGGTTTCCCCTTGAATGACACTGCCTATGGCAATTACAGCATCCGGATTTTGCTCTTGTGCCTTTTTGGATCCGTAAATGAGTTCGAAACTTCCTGGCACCTCCCAGGTGTAAATATTCTCGGGAAGTACACCTGCTTCGAGAAGGGTTTTTTTTGCTCCAGCTTCTAGAGCTTTAGTGATGGTCTTGTTCCACTGCGAAACAACAAGGTGAATGTTATAGGGCTGTCCGTCAGGTAAACGATCAGCATCAAATTCAGATAGATTCCCTAGTGCAGTGGCCATCTACTTAATTTAATGCCTCTAACTTCGCAATTTGGACTGCAACCAAAGTAGCTTCCTCAGAATCAGGAAATTCGTTTTCTATGCGACGTAAATAAGAAAGCGCTTGGCCATTTTTACCCAATTGAGCTCCTGTCATGGCGGCTTTGTACAAATACTTGGGAGTACTGAACAAATTATTATTAA
>VMCW01000167.1 GCA_008081175.1 Flavobacteriaceae bacterium | reverse complement strand
AATGCGGGGAAGGGAGTTTCTTTTAGTTGCTTGTGTTTTTAAGTGCATTTGAATCCTGCTGTGGATCTGCAGCTGTGCTGGGTCAGTCGTAGCAACTCAACCCATCTTCAGCAGGATCGGGTACTGTTTTGAAGATGTAGGGGGGGCTGTTGTGCTTCTGTGCCTTGACTTTAAATGCCTATTGTGGGATTAACATGGCCTTTTTACAAACCTATCAGTTGAGATATCCATGAAAAATCAACAGTTATCGCTACTAGCAGTAGTATCTGCTACTTTGTTTGTTCTTTTTGGTTGTGCACCAAGTTCGTCAGATGGTGGAGGTTCCAACAACAGTGCATCTGTAGCGTTCCCTGAATTGGAGGGGAAATGGACTTCTAGTTGTACTGCCTCTTTTGGTGAAGGTGTCATTTCTTCTTTAGAGATATCTGGGTCAGACATCACTTCAACGGATGTTTACTATTCAAGTACGGATTGTAGCGGATCCGAGGCTTCTAAAGAAGTAGGATCTTACTCGAATCTATCCGGGAATAGCTTTGACGATAGTGGAGCTAAAAACTATATAACCTCAATGAAGATTCAAAAATTTGATATAACGCCACTCAATAGCACATCCAAAGACGATATGAATGCCTGGAGTTATTGTGGTGTAACCAGTTGGGAGAGTAATACTCCTCTTGATGCCTTAGGTAAAACCTGTGATGGGGTTGCGATTCCACAAAAAGACACAACCATTTACAAGGGAATTAGTCTAACTGGAAACGCAATTATTGTTTCTGATTACGGAACTGATAGCACTTATTCAACATCATCAATTGTTCGTGTTCTTTCTTATCAGAAACAATAGCAGTTTATTTGCTAATCAAATTTCATCATGGAGGACTTAGACTCCGTAAGGTGAATCCCATACCTGCAGAAATTCTTCAACGCCAGAATGAAGCCATCAGTATCTTGAAAGAGGTGTAGGACGCCCCACTTTGATGGAAAGGTGTCACTTAACTCCTGCATCAATCACACAAAAACTCTTATCAATCTCACTAACGTATCAAAAGAAATTACTTAAAATTTATCGATACTTTCCATCCTTTCCTCTAGAGAAGGAACCTTTACAGAATATAAACGACAATTAACTATTTTATTTCCTACCCATTCTGAGATAAAGCATTCTCGCATTTCAAAAGGTAAATTTGATTCTTCATTACCTGTGATTTTTGATTCAACTATACTCGTGTTTCCTGACGCAAAACTCGTTTCAATGATAAGATTTTTGTTTCGTATATTTAATTTCTGATACCTTTTTTTAAATTCCTCTAATTGTATATCATGGATTGCTTCTTTTTCATGTGATAAAATAGATACGGAGGTTTCAGGAGAAAAACAATTTAAGTTGCTGCCAATTTGGTTATTTACTATCGAAAAATACGCGTTTTTTCCATTCAGATTTACATTCTCTTCTACATTAGAGCTTAATTCTGGTGCCTTTATTTTATCAATACTATTCTGACCCAACAGAACATTACCGAAGAATTTTTGAGTTACTAACAGGTGATCATGAGACCACTTAAACAATTGGCATCCTAAATTTTGAAAAGTTAAATTTTCATCTTTAAATTTACCAGAACCTTTAGCTTCTAAAAGAGCATACGAGTAGGCATTATCAATTATTTTAGACTCATACTGGTTTATAACTTGGACATCCACCCATTCAATACAATCAAAAAAAACTTCATTATTTAAGCAGATTTCATCTGGTCCAAAATTATCAAATCCAGTCTCAAAATGTTTTTCACAACTTTCCTCATTCAAAAAACTTCGAACTTGATCCTCTTTATTCTCAAGAGTTGCGTCTAGATATCTTCTTGTTAGTTCAATACTCATCTATCGTCCTCTGTCTAAGTACGTTTCATGCTGTTGTCCGTGCCTTGATTTCGCTGATGGTGAACCCCACCAACTGCTTGCTACCAATCACTCGTAGTCTTCCCAGTTCCAGTCCTGATTTTCGGATGGATCGTATTCTAGTTCGTCGACCTTAATTTTTTGAGTTAGGACAAATTCCAACTCCATTCACTTTCAGTAGAACTGTTTGTCAGTGTGGGAATGCCCTTCTGGTTAGCAAAAGCTTGGCATTCTTCGAAAGTTGTGGCCGGGGCTCTGGTCATCTCATGAAAGCATCTAACGTCTTCCCAGGTCCAAGGTTGTCCTTCAGATGGATCATCGTCTAAATCTTCATATTCTTCTCGGTTATGAAAAACTTTTCCATCTTTTATAGTCACTTTCTGAATGACTGAATAAAATGCATCTGTGCTTTTCAGTTTATAATACTTGTGAACATGGATTTGATTTTCATCTTCATAGATCACTTTATGAGTTGCTGCATTGATATCTTCTTTCAGTGTCTCCCAAAAAATATTTTCTTCATCTATTCCTTTCAATTCAGTTGGAATCAGGTTGCTTTCATAAGTACAATCTGGATGAAAAAAAGATTCAAACAGAGAATTGTTCTTCTCCCGAGTAGCTTGGAATTGTAATCTCTCAAATTCTTCGCCTCTGGTCATTTTTCCTCCTTATGCTGGTATCCGTGATTTGATTTCTTTGATGGTGTAGCCCAACTACTGCTTGCTGATCACTCGTAGTCCTCCCAGTTCCAATCTTGGCCTTCGCTGGGGTCGTGGTCTAGTTCTTCAAAAACAATATCTCTGCTGATTATATTTTTGCTTTCATAGCTAA
>VMCW01000153.1 GCA_008081175.1 Flavobacteriaceae bacterium | reverse complement strand
AAGCTGTAAAGCCAGCAGAGCTTTGATCTGACGTTGAAGTTGTAAATGTAGTCGAACCAAGGTTTTCGGCGCCAATTTGATCAATTACTTCTTGAGCAAGCATGCCGTCTGCACCAATAAATGTTGAAAATGCACCAGTTTCTAGAGCATTCCGCATTAATGTGATACCACCTGAACCATAGTAAGCGAAAACAGCTAAGTTATCTGTCGCAGCTCCCATTGTAGCAACTTCCGCTCTATACGATGCTTTATTAGGCTCGTGTGCTTCATTTGCAGTTATATTTCCACCCATTGCGGCAAAAGATTTAGCAAAAACTTCTGCTATCCCAGCGTTATAATCATCGTTCGCATAAGAAACTGCAATATCCTTAATTCCTTTGCTCATGGCTAGCTCGGCTAAAGCCACGCCCTGATAAGCATCAGAAGCTGCAGATCGGAATACAAGATCGGTACCATCTTCCATGTTTGAAATCGCTGGTGATGACGCTGAAACAGATAAAGTTACAACGCCAGCTGGAATTGAAACAGACTCCGCTTGAGCTATAGTTGCTCCAGAGCAAACTGGCCCAACAAGACCTGTCACCATACTTACGTTGATAAGTTTTGTGACTGCATCAACTGCTGCAACAGGATCACACTGGCTATCAGCCCTAACTACAACGAATTTTTCACCACTCGCAAACATACCGCCTTGCTCATTTATATGTTTTTCGGCTAAGTCAACAGCCGCAACCATTGGCGCTACGAGGTCTGGAATTGGACCTGTTACTGCCATTGGGTTACCGATTACAACATCAGCTTGAGCTGTTGTTGCAAGCATGTAGCAAGTTAAGCCTGCTGCTAATTGTTTTTTCATTATATTCTCCCTTTTTTAAACTTTTCTCCAGTTTGGACTGGTCTTGATTCTGGCATTATGCCGTCAGGATACTTCTGTAGTATGTATTGTAGCAATAGCCCAATTACCACCATTCGAAGATAACCCGCTCTTGTTTTTAACAAACTTATATCCACATCTGATATCATTTCGCCAAAAATGTGAAGTCCAGAATTGATAAATATCTCACTCGCAGACCATATTACCCAAACAAGAAAAGCGCCAAAAATAGCGCCTCTGTTGTTACCAGAACCACCTGCAATTAGCATTACCCAGACCAGGAAAGTCATTTTTGATGGATCAAACGTGTTTGTTGGATCTATTAAGCGTAAATGCTGAGACAAAATTGCTCCGGCTAGCCCCATGACCATAGCTCCAATAACAAAGGCTTCAATACGTCGTCTGGTAACATCCTTGCCTGCAGCGTGAGCAGCGTTTTCGTTTTCTCGAATAGCCGTCATCATTCGGCCCCAAGGTGATTTTTGGGCTTTTTCCAACAAATGATAAATAATGAAAACAATAAGTAAGATAGTGATACAAAAAAATGGTTGCCACCACCAAATGGGGAGGGCATCAAAGAACTTTTCCCAGCCTTCAGCGTCACTAATCCAAGACATTGGGGCTTTCGTGTAAAATCTCTCTTCCGTTAAATGTTCCCAGACACGTGGTATTTTGTTAATTCCACGTGGACCATTTGTTAGTTCTGTTTCATTTTTCAAAAATAATTTTATTATTTCGGCGATACCGATTGTTGAAATTGCTAAATAGTCAGACCGCAATCTGATACAAATTAATCCAATTATAAAAGCAACTAATCCCGACAAAAGCATTGCGCATACTATTGCCAGTGGTAGTGGTAAATCTAATCCTCCATAGTGATAAGATGAAGGTGCAGTTGTCATAAGAGCGAAGGTATAAGCACCAATGGCAGCAAAACCTGCAATACCGACATTGAAAAGACCAGCATATCCCCATTGGATATTTAAACCCAAAGCTAAAATTGCATAAATTCCACCAACAGTGAGTAAAGAAATCCCATAGAGAGAATATCCAATAAGCATATCCATTAGAATAATCTGCCTTTGAATAATCCACTTGGTCTAAATATCAACATAATCACCATTATTGTAAAAGCCACACCAGTTTTATAACCGGGACTAATTAGGGACCCATTCCCAAACCAAGGATAAACCGAAAGTTCCTCTGCTAGACCTATAACGAGTCCACCAACTACTGCTCCGAAGGGACGACCAATACCCCCTAAAATAGCTGCTGCGAACATCGGAAGAAGCATTCGAAACCCCATTGTTGTTTCCAACATTTGCAAGTCCATAGCTAGGAAAACACCTGCCGCCACAGCACAGAAACCACCAACACACCAAGTAGCTTTGACAATTACTTCCACGTCTATACCTGATACTTTTGCTAATTCAGGACTATCGGAAACAGCCCTCATACCTTTACCAATTTTCGTTTTTGTTAAAAGCCAACTCAAAGCCAACATAATAATCAAGGTTCCGGCAATGATCCAAAAATGTTTATTTGGGACCAAGATCATCATGTCCATTGATAACGTTAAATTTTTAACCAACTCGTTTGGCTTAGCGATACCAGGGACAAAGGTAAGCTGGTTGGGGCCCCATACAGCTTGAACAAAGCTTCTAATCACAAGCATCATGCCAAAGCTTGCCATCACAACACGAATGGTAGACGCTGCTCTAAATGGTTTGTAGAAATACCGGTCTACCAAGATGAATAAAGCTATTGCTATTACTACTGCTGGAATAGCTGCCAAAAGTGGATGCAAAGATGATCCAAATAAGCTTTCTGAGAGGATCATGGCTGTCCAGGTAAGGTA
>VMCW01000211.1 GCA_008081175.1 Flavobacteriaceae bacterium | reverse complement strand
ATCGCCGATGGTTTTGACTTTGGAAGCGTATTGATTAAAACGAGAGAAGGACGCCCCATTAAAGTAGAAAGCAATACGGATGCACCTACTTTAGGAATTGCAAATGCCCGAGTGCACGCTTCTGTCCTATCTCTTTACGATACACTTCGTTTACAAGGTCCTCTTGCAAATGGAGAAGACATTTCGTGGGATGAATTATACCTCCAAATGGGAGCCCTTTTGAAGGCACTTTCAGCAACTAACAAAACTGTTGTACTGATGACGCCTACCATGGCAAGCCCCACAACAACAAAAATAATTACTGATTTTATTGCTGCTTTCCCAAATGTTAAGCATGTTGTATACGATGCAGTTTCTTCTGATGCAGCTCTCAACGCCTTTGAAAAGCACTATGGTGTTCGTGCATTAGCAGATTACGACTTTTCAAAAGCCAACACTATTGTAAGTGTAGCGGCAGATTTTCTTGGTGATTGGCAAGGTGGAGGCTATGCCAAAGGCTATGCGAAAGCTAAAACTCCAACTAAACATCACGGAAAAGCTTCTATGTCATGGCACATGCAGATAGAGTCCAATCTCTCTCTCAGTGGTGCTAATGCAGACCTCCGTTTACCTTGTACACCAGCCGATCAAAAAAATATTTTGGCTTATCTCTATGACAGCCTCAGCGGTGCTTCTACTGTAAGTTTGTCTGCAGAGCTAAAGGCTGCAGCTGATAAAGCAGTAAGCCGTCTTAAAAATGCTGGATCAGATGCTGTTGTGGTTTCTGGACTAGATGACGAGACTGCTCAAAGTACGGTTTTAGCAATCAATAACTTGTTGAAAAGCAAAGCCTACCAGCCTAACCAGCCCAAGCTGATACGTCAGGGAAATACAAAAGAAGTAAATGCTGCTATTGAAGGCGTCATTAACGGAACTGTAAAAGGATTGATTACGGTTGGAGTTAATCCGGTTTTTACCACTTCTAAAGGAGCTGCTTTGGGAGAGGCTATGAAGAACTTAGAATTTTCTCTCTCTTTTGCGACAAAACTAAATGAGACTGCTGCAGTATCAACTTTTGTTGCAGCTACTCCACATTATCTGGAGTCTTGGGGAGATTACGAATTCAAATTAGGACATTTTGCTTTAGCACAACCAACTATACGTCCCCTGTTTGATACCCAACAATTTCAAGATGTTTTATTGCGCCTTTCCGGAACTTCAATGAAGTATGTTGATGTGATAAAAGCGCATTGGAATGCATCAATTTTATCAAATCAATCATGGAGTAAAGCGCTTCACGACGGATTTTATTCTACAAATAATTCACTTGCTTTAAAAACTCCAGAGTTTGAAAATCTCGACCTCTCTCCATTGAGAAAGGCCGAAGCTCCTGAAATGAGTTTAGTTCTTTATACCAAAACAGGTATGGGAGACGGTCAGCAAGCTAACAATCCCTGGTTACAGGAATTCCCTGACCCCATAACTCGAGTAAGCTGGGATAATTATTTGACTGTAGCACTTGCAGATGCAAACAAATTAGGTCTTAAAAATACCAATACTTCCAACGGTGCGCTTAACGGTAGTTATGCAAATGTGATTTTGGATGGGGTAAGCATAAAAGTTCCTGTAATCGTTCAGCCAGGTCAAGCAAAAGGCACGGTAGGACTTTCTTTTGGTTACGGAAAGCGTTTAGGGCTTAAAGAAGAAATGCAAACAGGTGTGAATGCCTACACACTATATAAAGATTTTAATAATGTACAATCTGTAGAAGTTTCTTTAGCTGGCGGTGAACACGAGTTTGCATGTGTTCAATTGCACAACACCCTAATGGGAAGAGGGGACATTGTCAAGGAAACTACTCTAGAAGTATTTAATACTAAGGATAAAGCGCATTGGAATCCAATGCCTCAGGTCTCTAAGAATCATATTGAATTTGATGTAACCTCACCCGAAGTAGATTTATGGCAGGAATTTGACCGTTCTATTGGACATCACTTTAACCTTTCCATTGATTTAAATTCGTGTACAGGTTGTGGTGCTTGTGTTATTGCTTGTCATGCAGAAAACAATGTTCCTGTAGTTGGAAAAAGAGAGGTTCGTAAGTCACGTGATATGCACTGGCTACGTATAGACCGCTATTACTCTTCTGCAACAACTTTTGAGGGAGACAATGAAACCAAAGAAGCAATTTCTGGAATTGGAGATTCTCTGAGTACTTTTGGTGAAATGGAACAAGCTGCTGAAAATCCACAATTGGCTTTTCAACCAGTTATGTGTCAGCATTGTAATCATGCACCCTGTGAGACTGTTTGCCCTGTAGCGGCGACTTCCCACGGTAGACAAGGTCAAAATCATATGGCGTACAACCGTTGTGTCGGTACGCGATACTGTGCAAACAACTGTCCATATAAAGTACGTCGTTTCAATTGGTTCTTGTACAACAAAAATGACGAGTTTGATTACCACATGAATAATGACTTAGGTCGTATGGTGCTCAACCCCGATGTGGTAGTGCGTTCTCGTGGAGTCATGGAGAAATGTTCTATGTGTATACAGATGACACAAAAAACAATTCTGGATGCAAAACTCAAAGGAGAAGAAATCACAGATGGTCAATTCCAAACTGCCTGTTCGAATGCGTGTACTACAGGGGCAATGGTTTTTGGAGACCTCAATGATAAAGACAGCCAGGTTGCAGCATTGCACCAAGACGAGCGAATGTATCATTTGTTAGAGCACGTGGGAACAAAACCCAATGTAATGTATCAAG
>VMCW01000003.1 GCA_008081175.1 Flavobacteriaceae bacterium | reverse complement strand
TGATATTCAACTTGGATATGACGGAGGATTTATGCCAGTGTCTAGAACGCTGACTGTAGGATTGAATCTATCATTATTTTAATCTTTAAATTATTTATAAAATGAAAAATTTAAGAAATCTATTACTTGCATCATTTGCTGTTGTCTCTTTGACTGTAGCTTGTAGTGATGACTTTTTGACTAAGGAGCCACAAGCGGCTCTTTCTGGACCTGCATTAGCTAATGCGGCAGGAGTCGAAGGAAAATTGATCTCTGCATACCGAACCCTTTCTGGGTATGGAATGGATGGAGGAGGTACTTGGTATTACTCTACTTGGTCTTGGATTTTTGGATCCATTTCTTCAGATGATGCCCTTAAAGGAACTGACGCTGGAGACCAGCCTGAACACTCCTTTATTGAAACGTATGACTTTAACACATTCAACGTACACAACCGCGACAAATGGCGTTCTGGATACTGGGGTGTGGCAAGAGCCAATGACGTTATCTTAAGTGCTTCTGAAGCTGAAGATATATCTCCAGCACGTGCTGCTCAAATCGTAGGTGAAGCTAAATTCATCCGTGGATGGCAACACTTTGAAATGCAGAAGATGTATAGAACTCCTAAGTTTGTAGGTGAAGAAAACTTCAGCTTAGACGACTTAGAAGCTTCTAAAGTTCCCAATACTGGTAAAATCTGGGCTCAAATTGAGCAAGATTTTTCTGACGCTGCTTCTGCACTTCCTGCATCTCAGTCTGAGGTAGGTCGTGCTACAAGCTGGGCTGCTAAAGCTTATTTAGCCAAAGCCAAAGTATACCAAGGCGACTGGGCTGGTGCAGAGCCTATCTTGATGGATATCATAAACAATGGTCCCTTTGAACTTGCTGATAAATTTGAAGACAACTACCTAGTTGCTACTCGTAACAACAAAGAGTCTATCTTCGAAATTCAGTATGCGGTATCAAGCTCTAACGATAACTCTTCAAACAAAGAGATCGGTTTAGCACACCCATATATTTCTCCTTGGGGATGTTGTGGATTCTTGCAGGCTCCTCAAGATTTGGTGGACTTTTTCCAAACAGATGCTAATGGATTACCATTGCTTGATGAATCATGGAAAACAAACCACATTACCAATCCAACAGGAGCAAACATTGGTGAACCAATTGGCAACCCAAGTGTTGATCCACGTTTAGACCACACTGTAGGACGTCCTGGAATTTTATACAAAAACTTCCACATCATGCAAGTGGATTATATCCGTGATTTAACCTATGCAGGTCCTTATTTCTCTAAGAAGCACGTAGCTGAACCAGAAGGTTTTGGTGTTGGTGGTTGGGGTAACCTTTCTGCAAACAATTTCAGAATCATGCGTTTAGGACACGTAATTCTATGGGCTGCAGAAGCTAAAGTGGAATTAGGAAAACTAGAAGAAGCGAGAGCACTTGTTAATCGTATTCGTGCGAGAGCGGCTAACCCAGACGGTTTTATTCCAGAAGCAATTCAGGGAGCAACACGTCCTGAGTATACTACAACTTCTAATCCAGCGGCAAACTACAACGTAGGAGAGTACACAGCTGCGTGGACAGATCAAACAATTGCAAGAAGAGCGGTTCGTTATGAAACACGTTTGGAAACAGCGATGGAAGGAAACCGTTTCTTTGATCTTCAAAGATGGGGTATCCAGTCAGAAGTATTAAACGACTACCTTGCGAGAGAATCTAAATACAGAATCTACCTACAAGGAAAGTCCTTTACATCTCCTAAAAACCAGTTCTACCCAATCCCAACTTATGCGATTGATAGATCATTTAAAGAGGGAGAACCAACTTTAACACAGGATCCTAACTACTAGTAGTTAATTCCTTTGATAGTTTAAAACCGCGGAGTATCTTTACTTCGCGGTTTTTTTATTTTACCTATGGAGAAATTTAAACTTTTACCCCTTCTTTTAATTCTATTCCTCTCTTGTTCTAAGGACCAGACACTTTTTAAATTGCTGGATTCGAAAAAAACAGGTATTACATTTAATAATCTTATTACAGAAACAGATGAATTCAACATTCTTACAGAGGAATACATTTTCAATGGCGGAGGGATTGCAGTGAGTGATTTTAACAATGATGGATTACCTGATTTGTTTTTTACTGGGAATATGGTAAGTAATGAGTTGTATTTAAATCAAGGTAACCTGACTTTTAAAAATAGTACAGTAAATGCTCAGCTCAACTCAGATGGCTTTTGGTCTACAGGAGTGGCAATAGTTGACATCAACGCAGACGGATGGATGGATCTTTATATAGCAGTTGCTATGCATGATAATAACCGTAGAAACAGATTGTACGTTCATCAAGGACTCGATGATAAGGGACTCCCTGTTTTTAAAGAGCAAGCCGAACAATACGGTATAGCTGATCCAGGAAACAGTATGGGCGCTGCTTTTATAGATTTCGATCAAGATGGTGATCTGGACTTATATGTTCTCAACAATGAACAAAATGAATCCATACCCACAAATTATAGAAAAAAAATTATAGATGGTTCTGCTCCTAGTAATGACAAATTATACAAAAATAACGGCAATGGAACCTTTACAGAGGTAACCCTAGAAGCTGGAATAGTATATGAGGGCTTTGGATTAAGTGTTACTCCTGTAGATATTAATAAAGATCAATGGGTGGATCTGTACATAACTAACGACTACCTGACAAACGATCTTTTATATATCAATCAAAAGGACGGTACCTTTAAAAATGAAATTCAAGATTA
>VMCW01000171.1 GCA_008081175.1 Flavobacteriaceae bacterium | reverse complement strand
TCCAAAAGTAGCCGCTGAAATAATCATGCCAGGCACAATTTTATCGCACACCCCCAAATAAATAGAAGAATCAAAAGTATTGTGCGATAGGGCAATTGATGCTGCTAACGCAATTACATCTCGCGAGAAAAGTGAAAGCTCCATACCGGGTTGCCCTTGCGTAACACCGTCACACATGGCTGGTACTCCACCTGCTACTTGGGCTGTACCACCAAATTTTCGTGCGGTGTCGCGAATGAGTTCAGGGTAGGTTTCAAATGGCTGATGAGCGGAAAGCATGTCATTATATGCGCTAACTATTCCGATATTTCCATTTGAAGTTTTGGAAAGTGACACCTTATCTTTAGATGTGCTGGCATATGCGTGCGCCTGATTTCCACATGTTAAGTGCGCTCGACGTGGACCCATATTTAATTGATCTTGCATATTCTGGAGATATTTTGATCTAGTCTCACGAGAGCGATGAGTGATACGTTCCGTAACCTCCAATATTACTTTGTTAATTGCCATTCTAAATATCTCTGTATTATGTTAGCGCTAACACCTATAATAAGAGCTATCTTAAGAAAATATAAAACTCAAGAAAAAAGATAGTAATTAGAATTTTATTTAAATAAATAAAATTAGATAGTTATAAAAGATTATTATATAAAACTTGGCGAATAGCCTTTATTGATCTGTTCAGAAAATGGAAATTTCCGTATGACTGAATTTAATTTGAGATTGAAGGCCAGCGTTGAAGCTAATAAGTTTCGCTATGGTTACCCGTGGATCTACAGCAACGAAATAATCTCTGACCGTCGCACGAAGTCACTTTTGCCTGGTTCGTTCTGTACTCTTGTTGATTATAACAAAAACCCTATTTGCCTCGTTACTGTTAATCCGAATTCAAAAATTTTTGCCAGAGTAATGGATTATAATCTTGAAACTATAATCAATGCCTATTGGTTAAAAGATAGGATTTCTAAAGCGTTAGCTAAGAGAAAAGAGATATTCAGAGACCCATTTTATCGGCTTGTCAACGCGGAGGCAGACGAGCTCCCAGGATTGATTGTTGATCGTTTTGATAACGTTATTGTTATGCAACCAAATGCATTTTGGGCTGAGAATATGAGTGAAATTATTGCAAATTCAATCAAGGAAGTTTGCAGCATTGATGTTGTTATAAAAAATGCATCTGGGCGTTCAAGGAGGTTAGAAGGTTTGGATGATAAAAACTCAGTATTTTTTGGTGATCTTCCAGAAGCGGCAATTTCAGTTCCAATGAATGGAGCGATATATAAAGCTGATGTTCATGAGGGGCAAAAAACGGGTTTATTTTATGATCAAAGGCAGAATCACAAATTTGTCGCGAGTTTGGCTAATGGAAAAACAGTATTAGATGTATTCTGCCACGTAGGTGGTTTTGGGTTGGCAGCCATTGCTGCCGGTGCGTCCAAAGTTTCATTTGTCGATAGTTCAGCAAATGCACTGGACCTGGTCAGGGAAGGTGCCTCTGAAATGATGGCATCGGGTAAAATAAATATTATCAGAGGTGACGCTTTTTCGGTTTTGAGGAAACTTTTAGAGTCTGATAACTCTTATGATATAGTAATCTGTGATCCACCGGCATTTGTCACATCTCGTAAATCTCTAAACAGTGGTTTGAGAGCATATGAGAAAATGGCAAAGTTAGGTTCCAGTTTGGTGCGCGAGAATGGAATTCTAGTCCTCTGTTCCTGTAGTCAACTTGCTGATCTAACAAAGTTCAGAAATGCATGTGTTAGAGGTATTGGCAGGGCAGGTCGGCGTGCTCAATTAATTCATACCGGCTTTGCAGCAGCTGATCACCCGATACATCTTCAACTTTTGGATAATTCATATCTTAAGTCTCTAGTTTTTAGATTATGAAACTTTTACTTGATGCATGCGTTCTATATCCGACGGTAATTCGAAATCTTCTTATTAGCGTTTCGGGAGAGCAGAAATGGGATTTAATTTGGACTGAACAAATTTTCGAAGAATGGCGGCGCGCGTCGAAAAAAATAAATTTAGAGGCTAAAGCCCAAACAGAAGCAGAAATAGCGATCCTTAAATCGAAATATCCAAAATCCATGGTAAATGATTATGAAAAGCAAATCCCAAAATTATATTTGCCTGATAAAAATGATATTCATGTTTTAGCAGCAGCTATTGAAGGTAACGCAAATAGCATAGTAACACTCAACCTGAGGGATTTCCCAAATTACGAGTTAAAAAAATATGGAATTAGAGGTGTGCATCCGGATGAATTGTTATACCGAGAAGCACTTGATAATTTTAATCTGATCGCAGGATTTGTTATTAGTATTCTGAATGATTTTAATAAAAATAATGCCAATAAGTTAAGTGAGTATCGTCTTTTAAAAAAGGCGAAGCTAAACAGGCTTAGCAAATTATTTCGTTAATAGTTGATGGACGCAGAATTTTTAAAAACCGCTAATAAACTCTAGTTAAAATTGACATAATATTACTTTAATATTGATCTGCCGGCGTATTTTGCAAAACGTCCCAATTCTTCTTCGATCCTGATTAACTGATTGTATTTCGCCAATCTGTCGGATCGAGCAAGAGATCCCGTTTTAATTTGACCGCAGTTCGTTGCAACAGCTAAATCAGCAATAGTCGTATCTTCCGTCTCACCAGATCTGTGGCTCATCACATTTGTATAATTAGCTCGATGTGCCAAATCTACGGCTTCAAGTGTCTCTGTAAGTGTTCCTATTTGATTAACTTTC
>VMCW01000118.1 GCA_008081175.1 Flavobacteriaceae bacterium | reverse complement strand
ATGTCAATCGGCGTTTGATACAACCAGTTGCGTTCTGGAAAAGAACCTTTTTTACGGTTTTCTTGTACTCTAGAATACGGAGTCATGTAGACCGCTGTTCCGGCAAGGGGAATTGACCCTTTACCTCCCGCCATTCGATCTCTAATTTCACCACCAGAACCCGTAGCAGCTCCATTGAAAGGTTCTACGGTGGTTGGGAAATTATGTGTTTCGGCTTTAAGAGAAATCACACTTTCTATAGTTTTTTTGACAAAACTACTCGGGCGATCACCCTCTTTTGGAGCAAATTGTTCTATTGTTGGTCCTTCAATAAAAGCAACATTGTCTTTGTAAGCAGAGACAATTGTATTCGGATTTTCTTTCGAAGTTTTTTTGATGAGTTGAAACAGACTAGAAGGTTTTTCTTCACCGTCTATAACAAAAGTACCATTGAATATTTTATGGCGGCAGTGTTCTGAATTGACCTGGGAAAATCCAAATACCTCAGAATCTGTAAGTGTTCTCCCCAAGGATTGAGATAGGTCGTTTAGATACCTTATTTCTTCATCGCTCAAGGCTAAGCCTTCATGATCGTTGTAGGTCTTTATGTCTTCAATGTACTTGACTTTTTCTGCTTCTATAGCTACATTAAAAAGAGTTTGGTCTAAACCTTTAAATTCTGTAACCAGCATAGGATCAATCGTTTTTACTTTTGTTTTTGATAGGTACTCTTCAATGCGTAGAATGTGATTGATTCCCATGTTTTGAGTTATTTCCACAGCATTAGTACTCCATGGGGTGATCATTGTAGCTCTTGGACCTACAAATTCACCAGAAATTTTCTCAGTTAGTAGCTGAGGGGAGTTTCCAAAAAGCCATTGTAGTTTTTTTATGTTTTCAGAAGAGAGGGGAGATGATGTTTCAACAACATAAACCTTGGTAGTAGCCTCACCAAAAAACAAGAGCATAGCACGTAATTTTAATGCTCAAAAATAAGATTTTCCGAAGGATTTTTTAGTCCGTAAAACGTTGAATTAAGCAAAGTTTTTTTGGAGTTATTCACAATTAATTGGAAGAGATTTTTTTGATCATTTTTGCCATGTAGAAGCCATCTCCCTCTGTTTGGTATGAGAGTAAGCTTATTTCTCTTTCAAGGATGAAATCAGATCCTTCCTTTGATTTTAAAAAGGCTTGAATTTGTTCTTGATTTTCAGCAGGAAAAAGGGTGCAAGTAGCATAAACTAAGCTTCCTTCAGCAGCTACTAATTCAGCGTTTTCTTGGAGGATTTGTTGCTGTATCGGTACTAATTTATTTATTTTAGTGGGGTTCATATGCCACTTTGCTGCGGGATTTCTTCTCAAAACACCTAGACCGCTACACGGGGCATCAATCAGCACAAGGTTTGCACGGTTTTTAAAGTTTGCCACTTTAAAATTAGTTTGATCTTTAAATGTGTGTACAATCTTTACCCCATTTCTTTGAGCTCTTTTTTCTAATTGCTCCAGTTTTTTTACATACGGATCAACTGCGATAATCTCTCCTTGGTTCTCCATCAATGCTGCCATATGAAGGGTTTTTCCACCAGCACCAGCACAAACATCAATCACTAGATCACCTGGTTTTGGCGATGCAAAAAGACTCACTCTTTGGGAGTTGATGTCTTGAATTTCAAATAATCCTTTTTTAAAAATGTCTAGATGATCTAGCTTTTGGTGCACCTCGATCATTAGTGCATTCGCAATATCACTTATTGAATGGGCAGTGATGTTATGTTCTTTTTTTAGCACTACTTGAAGTTTCTTAGAAGTAGTTTTTAGGGTATTGACTCTCAAAAATAGTGGAGCTGAACCATTTAATGACAGAATTTCTTTTTCCCATTCCTCTTTTGAAAAGGTCGATAGTCCAAGTTCATTCAACCAATCAGGAATGGATTCTTTTACTGCTAGAGGCAAATTAGCGTCTTCAGATTGAAGTTTTAGATTCTTAATTTCAGAAAAAACATTCCAATCTGGTAATTCTCTATTTTTTGATATGATCCAAACACCTATGAGATTCCAATAGTAGTTTTCTGATTTAGGATCGAGCTGACCCATCCATTCGTATAACCTTTTCCAGCGTACAATTTCGAGTACACCTTCACCTAAAAATCTTCTGTCTCTGGATCCCCATTTTCGGTTTTGTTTTAAAAGCTGACTGAGAGTGGTTCGTAACGCTTTTTCATTTTTTAATACAGATTCTATTCCCTGTAGAATGCCTTCGGCTATGTTTTTATGTAGTTTCAAGATTCTTGATTAATTAATAAAAAATCCCCTTTTAAAAGGGGAAGATACACATAACCTTTTGTCTCATTCAACAAATTTGCATCAATCTATTCGAATAAGCTATTATTCTTTTTTCGGTTTGTTTTTTATGCGATTCAATAATTCTTTATCAAAACGTTTCTCTTGGTAAAGTATAAGAAGTACTTGTTTGGGGCGAATTTTCTTCAATAGCTTTTCATTGCGTTGGTGTTTCATCTGAAGGCCTTTGATTTCATAAGAATCAAAATCATTGATATAGGAGGCAGCACTAAAGGTAGAAATAGTGTCTAGGGATTGTCTGATTCCTTTTCTTATTTCCTGAACTTTCATCCATATTTCGTTGTGATATGAATTTTCATATTCTTCGAAAATACATTTGTAAAATTCAATTTCCTCAGAAGTTAATGAGGTGTTTTCAATGATATAATTAAGCTTCCAAGCTTTGAGTTCCTCAAACCGTGATATGCCTTTCTGCGACCATAGGGAAGTGGTTATAAAAAGAATG
>VMCW01000184.1 GCA_008081175.1 Flavobacteriaceae bacterium | reverse complement strand
ATCTCTGCGGTAGCCACTACCGTATTTTGTACGGACATTTGAGAATGCAAGATAAATTTCTTTTTGTCGGTAGCCACAAGACTGGTTTTAATCAGTAATTCCGTCCCTAGTTTTACCTCATTCAGGTAAAATTTATGGTCCTCAAGAACGTAAATGGTGCACCCAGATTGGGTTCTATACCTCTCATCAAATCCAACGCAGTCCTGAAAGTGGTCAACTGCGTAGCTAAACGCTAATCCATAGTATGCGTCTTGCATGTGTTTATTATAGTCGATCCATTCCGATTTAACTGGCAATTTAAAAACAAATTCGTTTAACATTTTGAGAAACGGTTTCTTTTCTAAAAATTACAGGTAAGATAATTATAAATATCTAGTCGTTATATGTATCGTAATGTACTTTTATCAATAAGATTTAATAAACGCATTGGTTTCTGGATCTAAAAAAAAAGTTTTGGTGGCTGGCGCTACCGGTTATATCGGTAAAGCCGTTGTAGCGGAATTACTTGATAGAGACTACATTGTATTCGCAATTGTCAGGAAAGAAAATCAGTTAGAATATTCGGATCAAAGTAATCTCAATGTTATTTCATTGGAAATTGGAAAAAATGCAGATTGGACTAAGCAACTTCCAAAAATCGATATTATAATTTCCTGTCTTGCGAGCAGGTCTGGATGTGAGCATGATGCAAATTTTGTGGATTATAGTTTAAATTCCGATCTGTTGTATTTTGCTCTAAAAATAAAACTTCAACATTTTATTCTTTTATCTGCAATTTGTATTCAAAAGCCCAAGCTTGCGTTTCAACGTGCAAAATTAAGATTTAACAGTAAACTAATGTCTTCTGGATTGAGATACTCGATAGTATTACCCACCGCGTTTTTCAAATCATTGTCAGGTCAGGTAAATCGCATAAAAAATGGAAAGTCTTTTTTAGTATTTGGAACTGGTAAACGAACCAGTTCGCTTCCAATTTCAGAGATAGATTTAGCGAAATATATTGTTAATTGTATTGGATCTGAAGAAAGTTGGAACAAATCGCTTCCAGTAGGTGGTCCTGGACCGGCAGTGACTCCTATTGATCAAGCAGAAATGCTTTTTAAGATATTTGATAAGCCAAAGAAAATAAAACATATATCCCCGCGCTTTTTCGACTTTGCTTTAGTTTTATTATTCCCAGTTTCTTTTTTTTCTCAAAAAATAAAAGACAAGGTAGAGTTACTAAAGATTGGTAAATATTACGCCGAAGAATCTATGCTCTATTATGATGCTGAAGCAAATGCTTACGACGCGAGTAAAACTCCTCAATTTGGTGAAAAGCTCCTTTATGAATATTACTGTTCGTTACGTGATGAGCCCGACAAAATACCTGATATGGGGTCACAAAAGCTATTTAGTTGAATGGATATTTTTTTAATCAACATGTATCAAAGGTGGTACCTTCATTTTGGTATTCATTTGGGCTTTTGTAGTTCATGTTAAATAGCTTGCCCTTTTGACAGTCTTCGGCTATTCCACATGTAGTTTACTAATATCGATCGCTGATCCTAAAAGACAGTCTCTCGAGTTTGGAAGACTAGGTCAACAGGGGTTGAACCCCTAAACAAGGAGAAAGATCGATGGCTACAGGTACAGTAAAATGGTTCAACGGAACTAAAGGTTATGGTTTCATTGCTCCAGATGAAGGCGACGCTGACATTTTTGTACATATATCACAAGTTCAACAGTCAGGTCTTAATGAACTACAAGATAATCAAAAAGTATCTTTTGATGTTGAGGAAGGTCGAAACGGTAAAAATCAAGCTACAAACCTAAAATTAGCTTGATCCAAGGTTATAATTAATCTGCTTGTAATATCGCGCGTTCCCATTCTTTTAAGAATTTTTGCTTTTTAAATTGGTCTAAAAAAACCATTAAACCGGGTCCGAGTCCGATCCGGTTTAATGTAGTTTCCTCGAAACTATTTAAATCCGAATTGTATAGTTCATTCTTTGCGTTTGCTCCATATACCGTTTGAAGGACATGATCGATAAATAGTTTTGCTGATCGTTCGTTACCAGAATTTACTGGCAAGATCATTGATCTAGACATCACAGTTGTCATATCTGCAGGATAGACGACGTTGTATTTTTTTCTCAGTGGATGGTTGTTTGCGTAACTACCTAAAACATTGTAGGCAATATCAATATTTCCAGAAACAACATCATCTATCATATCGGACGAGCAGCAATATAAATTTGTTTCGAGTTGTCCCATGACTTCTGTTAATCTCCAGTAAGTTTCTGTTGCTCTTGCATCCTGGGTTGCAAATAAATAACCCAATCCAGATTGTCTTAAATCATAAGTACCCATTTTGCCCTTAAAACGAGCTGGATTTTCTCTTAATGTACTTATTAATTCCTGACGTGTTTTTGGAAAATCATCGATGTTAAATGCTTTTTTTGAAATTACTATAGCTGCCGGTTCTTGGGTAAAGCCGAAGATCATGTTATTCCAAATTGACCAAGATGGCATATTGATATTTATGTTCGGTTTGTAGGTGGTTGCAAATCCATCGTTTGCCAGCTTGACTTGCAAATCCATAGCACTTGAAATTATTAAATCATAGGACGTTTGGCTGCCGTACATCGCGTTCATAACATCGGTAGATGAGGCCACTGTGTAATCAATTCCGTGGTTGGGGTTTCTCTCTAAAAATGAGTTTATCATCGGCGAAAAATATTTAATGTCTGCAGTGGAAATAATTTTTAATTTACTTTTAGCGGTCTCACTGCCGAAATAAGCTCTTTCTTCTATTTCAAAA
>VMCW01000206.1 GCA_008081175.1 Flavobacteriaceae bacterium | reverse complement strand
CCGCGACCCCCGGCGTGACAGGCCGGTACTCTAACCAACTGAGCTACAACCGCGTTGTAGGCTGTTTATTGATATGACTGACTTCCGTCAAGCGCTCAATTAATCAAATATGTTTTTTTCTTTAATTTAACTTTTTTACAGCTTTCTAGTGGATGTGAGTTTACAGAAATCATCTATGAAAAGTCGCGAGATGGATGTTTTGTCCAAATAGAAACTTTTTGCTAATTTTTTTCTGATAAAAAGTTGAACTAAAAAAAAACAATGGTTGAATAAAACAAATTACACCCCACTTGTTATGTAAGTATAAAGTAGACACATCTGAATATTATCGAACAACTTGTCGAGCAGCAAAACGGTGAATAAAATGTCCAGTAAAACAAATCTGTATCCAGTACTTCCTCTTCGTGACATAGTGGTTTTCCCAAATATGGTAGTCCCTCTGTTTGTTGGCAGAGAAAAATCTGTAAAAGCTCTTGAAGTAGTTATGTCAGAGGACAAAGAAATTCTGTTGTCTAGCCAAATAGATGCGACAGACGATGATCCAAGTAGTGAGGGCATATATAAGGTTGGTGTTTTAGCAAATGTCCTGCAACTATTAAAACTTCCGGACGGGACAGTCAAAGTGCTGGTAGAAGGTAATAAAAGGGTAAAAATTTCCAACTTCAGCAAAAATGATGAATTTTTTGAGGCATACGCGGAGGACTTGTCAGAAGATGAAGGGGATAAGGAAACAATTAAAGCACTCCAAAAAACAATTGCCTCTGAATTCGAAAAATATGCAAAGATAAAGAAAAATATTCCAGAGGAGGCCTTAGCTTCTGTAGCTAATGCAGAAGACCCGCGTCAACTGGTTGATTTGATAGCTGGACATCTTGGAATTGAAGTTGAAGAAAAACAGAAATTATTAGAAAATCTGGTAATAAGTGAGCGTTTGGAACAAGCTTACTCCCACATGCAAAGTGAAGTAAGTGTTTTACAGGTCGAGAAAAAGATAAAAACCCGTGTAAAGTCACAAATGGAACGTACTCAGCGGGAGTATTATCTAAACGAGCAAATGAAAGCCATTCAGAAAGAACTCGGTGATGGCGAGGATGGTCAGAACGAGATTGCCGAACTAGAAGCCAAAGTAAAAAGTATTAAGCTGAGTAAAGAAGCTAAAGAGAAAGCAGAAGCTGAGATAAAAAAACTAAAATCTATGTCGCCTATGTCAGCAGAAGCAACCGTGGTGAGAAATTATCTGGATTGGCTTCTGTGCCTACCTTGGGGAGCTAAATCAAGGGTGAAGAAAGATCTAAATCGTGCTCAAAAGATACTGGATGATGATCACTACAGCTTGGAAAAAGTAAAAGAACGGATTGTAGAGTATCTTGCAGTTCAACAACGAAGCAAGAAGGTTAAAGGCCCAATTATGTGCTTAGTTGGACCTCCCGGAGTGGGTAAAACTTCACTTGGCAAATCAGTAGCTAAAGCCACTGGGCGTGAGTTCATTAGAATTTCTTTAGGCGGCGTGCGAGACGAAAGTGAAATTAGAGGTCATCGTCGGACATATATTGGTTCCATGCCTGGTAAAATCATACAGGCACTGAAGAAAGCAAAGACCACTAACCCGTTAATTCTGCTTGATGAAATTGATAAAATGGGACAGGATTTTCGTGGAGATCCTGCCTCTGCGATGCTTGAAGTTCTCGATCCAGAACAAAATAGTACCTTCGTGGATCATTATTTGGAAGTTGAGTACGATCTGTCTAACGTGATGTTTCTTACTACAGCAAATAGCTATAATATGCCTGAGCCGCTACTCGACCGGATGGAAATTGTTCCACTATCGGGGTACACAGAAGATGAGAAAAGAGAGATCGCTCTTAGGCACCTTCTAGAAAAATCTCTCAAGAACAACGGTTTAAAAGAAAGTGAATTTCGCTATCCGATGATGCATTGACCGCAATTATTCAATTTTACACGCGTGAAGCGGGTGTGCGTAATTTGGAACGTGAAATAGCGCGGCTGGCACGAAAAGTTGTTACGAAAATTGTAAAAAAAGAAAGTCAGACCGTGACAATTACGGAAGAAAATTTATCTGATTATTTGGGAGTAAGAAAGTTTAAGTATGGCCTAGCGGAACTACAGGATCAAATTGGAGTGGTCACTGGTCTGGCTTACACATCGGCGGGTGGTGATCTGCTGCAGATAGAGGCTTTGAAGTTACCGGGTAAAGGTAGAATGAAAACGACCGGTAAGCTTGGTGATGTAATGAAAGAGTCAATCGATGCTGCCAGTTCATACGTAAGGTCTATTAGCCCAAAGATAGGAGTGAAGCCGACACGTTTTGACAAGCTGGATATTCACGTTCATGTCCCGGAAGGTGCAACACCTAAAGATGGGCCCAGCGCAGGACTTGCGATGGTGACATCAATTGTATCTGTTTTAAGCGGTATTCCAGTGAAAAAAGACTTAGCAATGACTGGCGAAGTCACTCTACGTGGCAACGCGTTACCGATAGGTGGTTTAAAAGAAAAACTTCTAGCTGCCTTGAGAGGAGGGATAAAAACTGTTCTTATCCCTCTGGATAATGAAAAAGATCTCGCGGAAATACCAGAAAACGTAAAAGAGGGGCTCAACATTGTAGCGGTATCGCATGTTGAAGAGGTATTGCAGTATGCTCTCGTTGCGGAACCTGAACCGATAGAATGGGATCCAAATTATGATGATGAACAGCAAGGCTCATCTCTGACAGATAACAAAAGTTCGCCAGGTGCAACTGCACACTAAGCTGTAAAAATAATGATGTTAGTTTTTGAACCGGATAGTTTGAAAAAATATAAAAATCTATTGCACATA
>VMCW01000070.1 GCA_008081175.1 Flavobacteriaceae bacterium | reverse complement strand
AAAAACCTGGGCTGCTAGTGCTTCCCATCCACCTGTAGAACCTCCGTAAAGAAAACGTCCCCAGCCAGCACCTACTCCATTAAATCTCTTTTCAATGTGTGGAATGAGTTCATAGGTTATTGCATCACCATAGGGTCCTAGGTTTGCAGAATTTACAGCATATGAATCGTCGTAATAGGGATTTTGATGCTGAATTTCGATCACTAGAAATCGAGGAAAATCTTTGGAGGTCCATTTTTTATAAAAATCAAAGGCTTCTTTTTCCTGTATGTATTGATATCCTGTGATACCAAAGCGACTACTATAAATGGAGTCTTTTTCAGGGGCCGTGGGGGGGATGGTTCTAAATCCTCCTATGGTCTTTGGAAAATGCCCGTGAAATACCATTAACGGATAACGAGTACTACTTTCTTTTTGAAAGCCTTCTGGAACGAGTACATTGGCTTGAAGATACATGTCTCTACCCCAAAATTCAGAAAGGAGTTCACTTTTTATTTTTATGTGTTTGATATATTCAGTATCCTCTGCAGGTACAATGGGAGGGATTTCCTGTGTCAGTTTAATTTGTATAGGCTTTGCATTTTGTTTGCCAATCGATATTTTTATGGGTTTACTGTAGATGTTTTTTGGAGAAATGTTCCAATGTTGCCCCTCCCCTTGGTCCATAGGAAGTAAAACGGTATGCCCATTTGCAAGGTTGAAGGTTTCGTATTTGTGAAGCAGTGCTTGTACAAAATAGTCGCCTTTCTCAAGTGCGTTTAAATCTTCTATAGGATAGGCCAAAGTAGATGCGGAGATTCCTTCTTTACTATCAGGTAGCCAATTGGATACATTTTTTCCAACAACAATACCTGTTTCTTGAGAATCATTGATTTGAAATCTAGGTTCCTTTAGAGTGTCTTTGGTTATAAGAACTAAAAGACGACCATTGTATCCCTCAGACCCTAATTTTGAATCGTAGGAAACTTCAAAAAAAGGTGTTTCTTTAGGTGTACAACCAACAAAAAATAAAAAAACGAAAAAGACTGGGATGGCAATTCGAAAAAGATGTTTTAGGAAAGTCATAATACTGGATTTATGTCTCAATTTACTAAAAATATAATTAGATCTATTTTGTTTAATTAAGAGGTATGCTCTTTCGAAGTATGAAAGAAATTAGTAAATTGTTGTTTATAAATCAGTAAAATGAAAAGAAATATTCTACTCACCCTTTTGGGTTTACTTAGCCTCACTATCACAAATGCACAAGAAAAGTTTAATGGCCTCGCTGCAGGACCTTATAAAAAGTTGGTTATTCGAGAAGCCATGGTGATCCCTGGACATGGTGGGCCACCTGTTGGCCCATATGATATTGTCATCGAAGGAAATCAGATTACAGACATGATCCCCTTTGATCCTGTAACAGCAAAATCGAGAGGAGCAGTAGAACGAGAAACGGGTGATCGTATTATTGATGCAAAAGGGAAATATGTCATGCCGGGTATGATTGATTTACATATGCATTTAAGAACAGAGCCTATGCCGTTGGAATATATCTATTATCTTAAGTTGGCACATGGAGTCACTACAATGGTACCTGGTTCAGACAGGGGATTAAAATCTGGAATGGAGCAAGCGGAATTAAGCAGAAAAAATAAAATATTGGCTCCTAAGCTATTTCCTATTTGGTCCTATGGTGCTATGACCAATTTTGATAAAATTGCCCTTGACGATCCCAAAAATGCACCGGAAGTGGTCAAGCAAATGTTTTCTAAAGGGGCTCATGTTGTGAATGCAGGTAATTTGGGATGGAGTCAAGAGTTACTCGAAGCAGTATGTAAAGAAGTCACTGCACAGGGTGGAATTACTACTTACCATATTCCTCCAAGCACCACAGCAGTTACACAAGCAGTAGATGCTGCTCGATTGGGTGTAACAATGATAGAACATCACTATGCTTATGCTGAATCTGCTTTGGATCGTCAAGTCCAAAATTTTAAACCGACCTACAACTACAATGATGAAAACGAACGTTTTAGACAAGCGGGTAAAGTATGGTCTGAAACAAACGAAAAAAGACTTTTGACGGAGGTAGTAGATTCTTTAATTCACTATGGAGTCACCATGCTGCCAACTCGTGTAGTATACGAAGCAAACAGAGATATTTTAAGAGCCCAAAGTTTGCCTTGGCACAAAAAATACACACACAAACTCCTTATTGAACGAAACGGCCCAGACCCAAATTATCACGGTGCTTATCACTATGATTGGACAAGCGACGATGAGTATTATTGGTCTAAGGCTTTTGATCTTTGGGGCGATTTGATTTTTGAATTCAATAAAAAAGGAGGGCGGGTTGCTTACGGTACAGACGATAGTTACATATTTGCCACACCTGGTTTTTCAAATATCAGAGAACTTCAGCTACTGAGAGAAACTGGAATGCATACTCTGGAAGTCTTAAAATCTGCTACTCTAAATTCAGCGAAAACTTTAAGACAACAAAAATTAGGATTAGTTCGTCCCGGATACACTGCAGATTTAATAATAATGAATGAAAGTCCGCTTTACAATTTGAGAAACATGTACAGTTTTGGTGCTTTGACTACAGAGGCTTCTGGCGAAATGGTTCGCAAAGGGGGAATACTTCACACAATAAAGGACGGTATCGTTATTGAAAATGAAAAGCTTATGAAGGAGGTAGAACGTATGGTCCGCGAGTCTAAACAGGCCATGCCGCCAACGGCGATGGAAGTTCCCTTTGTAATGGAGTAATGGAATCATGCGTTTCTTTTTAGTTATCGTATGTTTTCTGTACTTTTTTCAAGTAACAGCACAACAATACACCCGAACTATTTTAGGAGATAGTGTTAA
>VMCW01000106.1 GCA_008081175.1 Flavobacteriaceae bacterium | reverse complement strand
GATATTAGTATAACTCTCTAAGTCATTTGATGTAATCCATTCTTTAAAATCAGAAACAGCTCCTTGGTCTACGGCTATCTCTTTAAGTGTACGAATGGCTTGTTCTCCTGGAGCATACCTTTTGTAATTTAGAGCGACTTCTTTTAAAACTTCTTTTGCTGAATCATAATTTTCTTGATTGTATAAAATCAATCCCTTATTTAGTGCGGCTCTAGCCAAATAGGGACTGTTTGTAAAGCGGGTTAATAACGCATCGTATGCACCAATGGCTTTTGAATTCAAAGTCGCTTTAGTGTAAGCAGCAGCCAACTCAAAGAGCACGTCGTCTACAAGTCCGTCGTTTTTATAAGTCTCTAAAAAAGTTTCTAACAACTCAATCTTCTTTGGGTTTCTATCAACAAAACCATAACAAATGCCCTTTTGAAAAATAGCATAGGCTCCTTTTTCTGGCTCCAGAGTAGCTGCCAAGGTGTAGAATTCCATAGCCGGCCAGTATTTTTTTAGGGCAAAGTAGCTATCAGCCATTCTCAGAAAAGTATCTCTTTGATAGGCAACATCCAACTCACTGTTAACGGTATCAAAAGCTTTAAAAGATTTTAATGCGTATTCGTACTCGCCCAACTTAAAGTAAACATACCCTATATCGTATTCTAGTCTGTAACTGGTTTGCACTTGATTTTTTAAAGGGTGCTTTCTAAATTCTTTAAAGAGGTTTAACGCAGCATCAAATTGATTTAACTCATACTCTGTTCGGCCTTTCCAGTATAAAGCAAAGGAATGATACAAATCGTTTTCTTTAAGCTTTAAGCTTTTTTCAAAAAGGGTGTTCGCCTTTTGAAAACGACCGCTTTGATACTCCTGAATAGCGTTGAGTATCAAAACTCTCTGGAGGGTTTCATTACTTTTGAAAGAGCTATTGTTTTCAAGAATATCAAGTGCAGCAGTGTAGTTTCCCTCTTTGGTGTATGAATCAATTAGAAGCGATTTGAGTAAATCCTGTTGATCACTTTTGGGATAAGCTTCTAAAAAAGAAATAATGACTTTAGGAGTTTCTTCATAGGGGTTTCCGATGTCATAACTCAACTTCGCATAATTCAAAAATGCATCTTCTGTAATTACAGGGATAAAATTCATACTTGAGGCACTTTTAAACGCATTGAGAGCTGCTGTTTTTTGTCCAGTGGCTAAGTAACACTCGGCTAGTGTATAATAAGCATTTTGAGCTAACGCATCCTTTTTTCCTATGATTTTGTTGAATTGTCCAACGGCCTGCTCGTAATACTTTTCTTTAAAGTAGGCATAGCCTAGTTGATAGTAATCTAGATTTTCCCAAGTTCCTTTTTTTCCTTTATAAGCCTCTAGATAAGGAATTGCTAAAGCATATTTTTGTTGATTAAAATAACTTTCGCCTATAATTTTTGACAACTCAGATGCTGCTTGTTCTTGAGCGTTTTTAAGAGCTTCCCTTGCAAGTGTAACTGCTTGATCAAAACGACCTAAGCGGAAATTCATATCGGCTTGGAAATATGTGAGATCTTCTTTTTGATATGAATTTGTGATACTGTTAAAAGAGGTGTTAGCTCCTTCATAGTCTTCCAGCTGGTAGGCGATATGTCCTAAATAATAATGTGCATCAGATTCATACGTTTTATTGTTCTTTACTTTTTCAAGATAGGGCTTTGCCTTTTTGAATTGTTTTGCAGAAAAATGGGAATATCCCTTTTTAAAATTAAATGCAGCTTGGTCCATTTTTGGGACTTCATTTTCTGAAATACGGGCAAACCACTTTAAAGCATAGCGGTATTTATCGCTATTAAAATAATAGTTTGCAACATCCCAATCAATATTTTTTGAAACAGATGCAATGGGATTGTCCTCCTTGTATTGTTCCAACATTTTTTCTGCACCAGAGTAGTTTAAACGAAGAGCATTTGAAAGTGTATTAAATTCTACCTTTTCCTGAATTGCAGCGGTTGAATATACATCTTCTTCAAATACACTAGACTGCCAAGAAGTAGGGAAATAATCGAGTCCGAAAAAATGATTTGTTAGTTCAGTAGAGTGGTCTTGATTGTATAGCTGAGCTTTTAAAAACACAGGAAGAAACACAAAGTACCAGCCGATTAAAAAACGGGTTTTTAAAATTCCTGACATAGTTTTAAAAGTATAATAATCTCTACGATATTATAACGCAATTCGTTTGATAAACGTATATTTTATCAACAAAATAATCAAGACTAAAACAAAAAATTTACCTTTAGGGCTATTAAATATTTGGTATGATCCACCTACAAAACGCTACCATAGTCAACGAAAATAATCTCTTACTTTCTGAGCTTAATTTTACTGTTAATTCTGGTGAATTTGTTTTTTTAATCGGTAAAACGGGTTCTGGAAAAAGCAGCCTACTTAAAGTTTTGTACGGCGACTTACCTTTGCATTCGGGTCAAGGGACTATTCTAGGCTACAATCTAGCACAACTCTCTGACAAACAAATCCCCTATTTAAGAAGAAAATTAGGCGTTGTTTTTCAAGACTTCAAACTACTCCCCGATAGGACTATTTTTGATAATTTATCTTTTGTTTTAAAAGCTACAGGCTGGACCGATTCAGCAAAAATAAAAGAACGGGTTACTCAGGTCTTAGCGCTTGTCAATGTGGATTCTAACGATCGTAAATACCCTTTCGAACTCTCTGGAGGAGAACAGCAACGTGTGGCCATAGCAAGAGCACTGTTAAATCGTCCTGAGCTGATTCTTGCAGACGAACCTACGGGTAATTTGGACCCGGAGACCAGCCAAGAAATCATGCTGCTCTTTCAAAAGCTTCACCAGGAAGGGATAAGCATTATCATGGCCACTCATGACTTCA
>VMCW01000093.1 GCA_008081175.1 Flavobacteriaceae bacterium | reverse complement strand
AGTTGGTAGAGCATCTCCCTTTTAAGGAGAGGGTCCTGGGTTCGAGCCCCAGCCAAGTCACTCTTCTTCAGTATTGCGCACGTGGCGGAATTGGTAGACGCGCTAGCTTGAGGGGCTAGTGGGATTATTCTCGTGGAAGTTCGAGTCTTCTCGTGCGCACTAATTTTGTATTGTTATTTTTGTTATATTTGTTAAAGCTTTTATAACGATAATTGAACACATGGACAGGATAAAAAGCACCTTCAGCATAAAAAACCTTGAGAACATCTCAGGGATTAAAGCCCACACGCTAAGAATTTGGGAAAAAAGATATAATCTTTTAGAGCCTGAAAGGACGGACACCAATATTAGACGTTACAGTTTAGAAAGTCTACAAAAGCTACTAAACGTAACCTTGCTTTACAACCACGGTTTTAAAATATCCAAAATAGCCAGCCTAAATCAAGACGAAATTCCAAAATTGGTCCGAAGCATTGCACTCAAATCTAATTCTGAACAAGTAGCTATCAATGCGTTTAAACTTTCAATGATCAATTTCGATTATGAATTGTTCGACACAAATTACGAGGAAGTCCTACAGCACCATGACTTTGAATACTTGTTCATGCAAGTCTTCATGCCTTTGATGAAAGAATTAGGTATCTTATGGCAAACTGGAGCCATCTCCCCTGCCCATGAGCATTTTATCACCAATTTAGTCAAACAAAAAATTCATCTCCAAACAGAATTTCTCCAAAAAAATAAGTTTGAACAAAACCAGCATCCCATTTTTGTTCTGTTCCTACCTGAAAATGAAATTCATGAATTGGGAATACTCTATCTAAATTATCTTATCCTCTCTAAAGGATGCCGTACAATATTTTTAGGACAATCATTGCAAACCTCCAGTTTGCAAACCTTATACAGCTATGAAACCCAATATAATTTTGTAAGCTATTTCACTGTAGAGCCCAATAAAGATGAAATCATGTCTTACTTACAAGATTTCCACAGCCAGTTGTTGGAAAATTACGATTCTAAACTAATTCTTTTTGGCCCTCAACAAACCGCCATTGATAAAAGTAAACTTCCAGAGAAGATTGAAATGCATCGTTCTGTAGAATCTTTTGTCTTCAAGTATTTTTCAGAAAACGTTTTTGTTTAACTTTTTGATTGAATTGTTTATCTTTATAGCGTTTAGATAAAATATATTTTATACAAATGGCTATGAAAAACCTTTATGACGAGGTATCAGAAGAGTGCAGTAAAGTGGTTACCCATTCCTACAGCACCTCCTTTTCTATGGCTACAAAAATGTTGGATTCCAGTATTAGGAACCATATTTATAATATTTACGGATTTGTTCGCTTTGCAGATGAAATTGTCGATACCTTTCACGATTACCCTAAAGAAACATTACTCAATCGTTTTGAAACAGATTTACATCAAAGTCTTAGTGAAAAAATAAGTTTAAATCCTATTTTGAATTCCTTTCAAAAAACGGTAAATACTTTTTCAATTGATCACCAGCTTATCGCAGCCTTTCTTAAAAGCATGCGCTGGGATTTAGAAAAAAAAACATATAAAACCCAAAAAGAATACAAAGAGTATATATATGGTTCTGCTGATGTGGTAGGTCTTATGTGTTTAAAGGTTTTTGTAAAAGGTAACCAAGAGCAATACGAATCACTTAAACCGGCAGCTATGGCTTTGGGATCTGCCTTTCAAAAGGTGAATTTTCTTAGAGATTTAAGAAATGATTTTCAAAATTTGGATCGTTCTTATTTTCCAAATGTAGATTTTAAGCATTTTGATGAAAAAGCCAAAGTGATCATAATCAAAGAAATTGAGGATGACTTTGCTTTCGCTTTAAAAGGAATCTTTAAGCTTCCTTCCGAAGCTCGCTTTGGTGTTTATACCGCATATAAATACTACACAAAACTTTTGGCTAAATTAAAAAACACTCCTTCTTTAAGTATTCAAAGCACCCGAATACGTGTTCCTAATTACCAAAAAATGACGGTTTTCGCTCGTAGTTATGTGAAATACCGGTTAAATTTACTTTAGCTTTATGACCTTTCTCTGGATTTTTACTGTAATGTTGACCTTTGTCTTTATGGAATTTGTGGCTTGGTTTTCACACAAATACATTATGCATGGTTTTTTGTGGTCTTTACACAAGGATCACCACATTAAAGACCACGACTCGTGGTTTGAACGCAATGATTTCTTTTTTATTTTTTATGCACTTGTGAGTTCCGTTTTTGTTATCCTTTGGGGGGAGGCCAATTTCTGGTTTGGTTTACCAATAGCTTCAGGAATTTTTCTTTACGGCCTCACCTATTTTATGGTGCATGACATTTTTATTCACCAGCGCTTTAAAATCTTTAGAAAGGCCAATGGAAAATATGCGAAAGGTATTCGCCGTGCGCACAAGATTCACCATAAAAACATACACAAAGAAGATGGAGAGTGTTTTGGGATGTTGTGGGTTCCTTTAAAATATTTTAAGTGATTATTTTTTAAGCCAGTTATTTGTAAAATCACATCCCTTACTGTCCCTGTTGACATTTACGTAAGTACTTTCAATTTTTTCGGTCATCCAATCTTTGATGAGATTGAGTTGTTTTTCCTTGAGAGCAAGTTCTTTAATGCGAGCATAATCTTTAGAATAGTCTGCTGTGTGTTCATCAAATCGATTGCTCACTTTTAAAATTTTGTATTTTTTAAGTCCCGAACGATCTTCTTCCATCAGTGGCAAAGAGATTTCTCCATCTTTTAAATTTCGTATTTGACTGTATAATACCGGATCGAGATTGGTAAGTTCAAATCGCGTGTCTCCAGTTTGAGGGTTAATCAGTACACCACCGTTAAATTTAGTTTCTTTTTCATCTGAAAATGCCAAAGCAG
>VMCW01000024.1 GCA_008081175.1 Flavobacteriaceae bacterium | reverse complement strand
ATACAACAGTTGGCTCTATAAAGTATCCCTTGGAATCGTCATAGCCTCCTCCAGCGATGATTTCAGCGTTAGGGGCTTTTTTAATTTGTTCAATCGTATCTTTCAATCGGTCAAAAGCACCTTTGTGTATTACTGCTGTTACAAAATTTTTGAAGTCTTCTGGAGAACCCATCTGAATCGTTTTGAGTTCTGCTTTTAGTTCATTGATGATTTGTTCTGAAATAGATTTTGGGAGATAGACGCGTGAAGCCGCTGAGCATTTTTGTCCTTGAAATTCAAAAGCACCCCGAATGATTCCGGTAGCTACTTCTTTTGGTTTTGCGGAGGGATGTGCTATTATGAAATCTTTACCCCCAGTTTCTCCAACAATTCTAGGGTACGAACGATAGGTGTTGATGTTGTCTCCTATTTTTTTCCATAAATTTCTAAAAACGGTAGTGGATCCGGTGTAGTGAATACCTGCAAAATCAGGACTTTCCAGTACGGTGTTTGTGATCATTTCTGGGTCGCCAAAAACCATGTTAATTACCCCATCAGGAAGACCAGCTTCTCTAAAAACTTCCATGAGTACATTCGCAGAATACACTTGGTAATCACTAGGTTTCCAAACAACGACATTGCCCATCATAGCGGCGCTAGCACACAAGTTACCTGCTATGGCTGTAAAATTAAAAGGACTGACCGCATAAACGAATCCTTCTAAAGGGCGGTAATTGATTCTGTTCCAAATTCCTTGGCTATTTTCAGGTTGATTTTCATAAATTTCCTGCATGAACTGGACATTGAACCGCAAAAAATCGATGAATTCACAAGCAGCGTCAATTTCCGCTTGAAAAATAGTTTTCGATTGTGCGAGCATAGTAGCGGCATTAATTTTTGCTCGATATGGACCAGCCACAAGATCAGCAGCTTTTAAAAAAATGGCTGCTCGAGATTCCCATGGCATTTCGTTCCAAGCTTTTCTCACCTCAAGGGCTGTAGCTATGGAATTTTCTATAATTGGTTTTGTTGCTTTATGGTAGGTGCCCAGAAGGTGCTTGTGGTCGTGAGGAGGATGCATAGTGCCAAGATCACCCGTTGTAATATCTTGATTTCCTATCCTCATAGGAACTTCTATAGTTGAATGGTACATGGTAGTGTACATTTCTAATACTTCTTTCTTCTCCGGACTTCCAGGAGCATAAGAAAGTATGGTTTCGTTTGAGGGAAATGGAACTTGGCTGATACTATTTGGCATAATAATTTTTTCTAAAAGTATAGATTTATGATTAAAAAACAAGAAGGAGTTTGCTCGTTCTTAATTTAAGATATAAGGAACATTGAGTTTAAAACACGGTACTTCAACATTGAATTTTTTCGCAGTTGTAAAGTTGATCATGATAAAAGTACCCGACATGGACCCCATAGGTGAGGTAATGAGACTTCCAGATTGGTAAGTATAGGTTTCTCCAGGTCTAAGAACGGGTTTTTTACCAACTACACCCGTGCCATTTACATAGTGTGGCCTGTTTATGGCTTCTTGAATTTTCCAGTGTCTGGACAATAACTGAACCACATTTTTACTTTGGTTTTCAATTGTGATAAAATACAAAAAGGCGTGGTGAGGAATATTTTCCTTGAGAAAACTACCCTCAAACTTCGTTTCGACAGAGATTTTTATTCCCCTTGTAATTTGTTGTATCACAGATGTTTGTTTAAAACAATTTGAACTTTAAAGGTACAAAAAAAACAATTGATATTACATTATAGGATTTCTAATTCTGTAATTCAAAAGAATTTGTTTTTCCAACCCCAACAAGTGCATCGTGCTGAGCACCAATGGCTCGGTAATATACCAAGACTAAATACTCATTTTCTGTCAATGCATGGGAGCCACTGAAGGCATTAATATGGAGTGTTTCACCTTGTTTTAAAATGTATTTGTAATTGTAAAAGCCTTGTTTTAAAAGAAGCACTCCCTCGAAGATTTCTAAAGCTGGATTGTAATACATTCGATTGAGTTCTCCAAGATGGTAGTTATTAAACCCTCCGTAGATGTAAATTTCTTCCTTGTTTAATTCATAATTAGCAGCTAAAGTAAAGTAGACGTAGCTGTAATCTGCTTCGTTGTTTGGGTTACTAGGGCGCATATTGTTTCTAATTTCAAATCCACCATTGATATCAGGGGCATAAGTGTATTCTTGATAAAGCCTTGGAAGATCTAGATTGAGGTAGGTTTCGTAAAGCTCTGCTCTATTTGTATAGCTTATGTTTGGAGTGGTGACTCGAAGGTCTTTTGTGTCAAAAAAATAGAATTCGTTTCCACCTTCAAATTGTGCTGGTCTCTCATAGCGGTATTCCAGAGTGTTGCCAGAGTAAAACTGGGGCTTCAACCCTGTAAGGCTTGAGTTCCATTGTCTGTTTTGAATAAGGTGAACAAAAACAGTTTGTTCAGGATTTCTAAACACACCTTGAAAGGGAGTAATAGAAAAATGAATGGACTGATGTGTTAAAAAACGATCCATGTTTTGAGGGCGAAAAACACCTACTCGTACACTGGCACTTTCTTCATAAACACAAAAACGTCTTGAAAAGATCAGTTGGTCAAAAGCGTCATAAACCTCGAGTAGGTAATTTCCGGAAACCTTAAAACGCACATTTTCGTTTGGGAGTTCTAACTGGTAGTGGGTGTAAGTTTGAAGTGTGTTGAATGATGTATTGTAATTGTTTATACGAAGGTTGTCGTACCCTTCGATGTATTCATTTTGGAATAGTGTTGAAGGACTCCAGTCTTGATTAAAATATTTAATGCGATAGTAATAATCAGCTTCATCGCCTTTCAAATCGTCAAATAATAAAGTGATTTTCTCGTTTAAGGCAACAACAGGGAAATTTTCAGTAGATTGAGAACC
>VMCW01000083.1 GCA_008081175.1 Flavobacteriaceae bacterium | reverse complement strand
GTTATTATGGGGAGATGGTCTTTGAAGAGCCCCTCAAGAAAAACAGAACGCCGCTGTACCTCATTCCTTATATCAATGGGCTTACATCTAAAGAGTTTGCCACCAATAGCTCGGACAATACCTTTTCAACCGGAGGAGATCTAAAAGTAGCTGTAGGTACAGGCTTAAATTTAGATGTTACTTTAAATCCTGACTTTTCAAACGTAGAGGTTGATGATGTGATCACCAATCTGACACGTTTTGAAATTTCCCTTCCTGAAAAAAGACAATTTTTTATTGATAATGGTGATCTTTTTGGCAGCTTTGGAAGCTTTAGAGATGCCATTCCCTTTTTCTCTAGGCGTATTGGTATTGCGAGAAATGCTGATGGTAGCTCAATACAAAATGCTATTTTGGGAGGAGTAAGACTCAGTGGGAAACTGAATGATGATTGGAGACTCGGTTTTCTAAACATCCAAAATAGAGAGGACCTCAGCAATCAAATTGCATCCAACAACAATGCTATGTTTGCCCTGCAAAGAAAAGTTTTTGGCCAATCGCAAGTAGGTGTGTTTATGGTAAACCGACAAACTTTTAAGGAGTACGATTTTATTGAAAAAAACGACACTTATAATAGGGTTATCGGTTTGGACTACAACTTGGCTTCAGCAAACAATAGGTGGATTGGAAAGTTTTATACACACAAATCATTTCAACCTGAAGATCAAGAAGGAAACTTATCCAGTTTTGCTTCGCTGCTATACAATACTAGGATTTGGCGATTTTATTCCAATTGGGTCTATGTAGATCGTGACTTCCGATCTGATTTGGGTTTTATACCTAGAACGGGTATTATCAAATCGGGAACGAGTGCTCAACGCACCTTTTACCCCAAAACAGGGATTGCCAATTCTCACAGTTTCCGTTTGCTCAATTTAATGTGGTTTCAACAAAACTTAGATTACCAAAAAACCGATCATAACTTTGAAGTAAATTATACTTTAGAGTTTAAAAAACAAGATCGTCTGGAATTCGAATTTAGTCGACAGTACATTTATTTATCTAGTAGTTTTGATCCAACACGATCAACAAATTCTATTCCTCTACCAGGAGATTCAGGGTATCAATTTAGCGACTGGAGCCTTAATTATCAATCCAATCTAGCCAATCCATTTATTTTTACCTCTGAAGTTTCTTACGGAGGTTTTTATAATGGTACTCGTTTTTCATATCGCGGAAGTACGGGTTATCGATTCCAACCTAAAGTAATTTTGAGTTTACAATGGGATTATAATCGCATTAATTTACCAAAGCCCTATGCTACTGCAGATTTAATTTTGGTTCGACCAAAATTTGATGTAACCTTTAGCAAGAACCTCTTTTGGTCGACCTTAATACAGTACAGCAACCAAACCGATAATTTAGGGATTAATTCTAGGCTGCAATGGCGTTTTGCTCCGCTGTCAGACTTGTATATTGTCTACAATGACAATTACTACACCCGAGAGTTTGGACCTACATTTCGCTCCATCAACTTAAAATTGACCTACTGGTTAAACTTGTAACTTTAGAGCTCTACATTAAGTAGCTGTCCTGTTAGCTGAATCAATTGAAGTTCTGCTAGCTTGGCTCGATATTTTGAAAGTGCCCGTTGATTTTGTGCATTGGAAAGGTTGATTTGGGCCTGTCGAAATGCAATTGAAGTGATAGAGCCTAATTGATATTGCGCTTTTGAACGTTCAAAATTATATGTAGCCGTTTCAACTTGCTTTTTTTGAATTTCAAAAATCTCTTTGGCATTCCTGTAATTTTGTTTTGCGTTATTAAGATCCCGATTGAACCTCAGCTGAGTCTCTTGTTCCAGTAGTTCTTGATTTTCAAGAGCCAGCTTGGCATTTTTTACTCGGGTCAAAGTCCTTCCACCATCGAAGAGATTCCAGCTTAAGCTAGCTCCTACCCCCAGAGAGTAGGTAGTGTTATTTGTCCCAGGGAAAAAGGCAGAAGCAGGGCTTTTGTTTAGGTTCCAACCGTAGGACCCCACCAATCCAACTGAAGGTAAATAACCAGATTGGCTTATCTTTATGTCGTATGCATTGATTTGATTATTGCGTTTTTGCTTCAATAAAGCAATGTTGTTTTGTGCTGCTTTATCTAACCACGTTTCAATTTCTATTTCGGGAACAAAACGAACCTCTAGATCGACACTATACAATTGTTCTATCGGCTGATTGATCAACAAGTTTAAATCTCTTTTAGCATTGTCTAGTTGTTGCTTTACTTGAAGAAGGTTTATACTGTCATTAGTAACATCTACTTGAGCATTGAGTACTTCCAGTTTATTGCCTTGTCCAAAAACGAAAGCACTCTCAGCCCGTTTCCTTCTATCTTGAGAGATTTCCAAATTGTCCTGAAAAACCTGATTGGACTCAGTGAGCTGAGCAATGTTGAAATAAACCTCAAAAAGCTGAAGAATGGTAAATTCTATGGTTTCTCTGAGCTGCAATTCACTCAACGCATATTGTTCTTTAAGCTGCTTATAGGTATATCTTCTGCCTAGACCGTCAAATAAAGTATAATTTAAGTTGATTCCTGCATTGTAGCGTTCGGATTCCTGATCATTAAAATTTCTATTGGGGAGCGGTTGCCCTTGTTCATCTACCTGATCCGGAAAGGCTATTTCTGCGTCGGATGTAGAGTAATTGCCTCCACCAGATAGAGAAACTGTGGGGAGAAAACCCGAATTCAAAATCCCACTGTTATTCTTAACAATCTGGGTAGTGTTTTTAGAAACTTGAATGCCAAAATTTTGCTCCAATGCCAAGGCCAACGCTTCCTCTTTGGTGAGTTTTTCTTGCGCCTGCAAAGACCCTAAAACACAAAATAGAGAAAGAGTAGTTATTTGAATTATTCTCATGCTTTGTTCTGTGTTGGGCCCTCTAATTGTTTCCTTTTTTCCTCCTCTACTTTTTCAATCACGGCTCGTTCTACCGTT
>VMCW01000126.1 GCA_008081175.1 Flavobacteriaceae bacterium | reverse complement strand
AATGGCTTGAAGAACGCATTTCGAGAGAGGAAAACCCCAATAAAATGTTTTTTACCTACGCAAATACGGTAACAACAATTGATTTTGCTAAAAAATTCAAAGGTCACGGTTGGATGGGAATACGATTCCAAGCGGCTCCAAATCAAGAATACAGCGAAATCACTTTACACTTACGTTTTCATCAAACAGAAACACGCTTGCAACAAGAAGTATTGGGTTTTATAGGGGTAAATCTGGTCTATGGAGCATTTTACAAACACGACCAGCCCAAAAAATTGTTGCGATACCTCTATGATAACATAGATAAAGATGCCATAGAAATAGATACCATCAACTTTAAAGGGCCTTTGTTCGAAAAAGTAGACAATCGTCTTATGAGCTTACAACTTGTAAGAAACGAAATGACAGATGCTGTTATGTTCAATCCGGAGGGACAAAACATACTCCCTGCTAGAGAATTGTATAAAAAAAACATACTCGCTTTAAGAGGGAGCTTTCGTCCAGTTACTAAAGTGAACATCGACATGTTTGAAAAGGCTTTAGACGCTTTCATTCACGAGCCTGAAGTTCAAGAAGACAAAACTGTGGTAATTTTTGAAATCACCCTTTCCAATTTAAGAGCAGAAGGAGAAATTGATGAAAAAGATTTTATGGATCGTGCCAAACTCTTGTGTTCTTTGGGCTATGTTGTTATGATCTCCAATTTTAAAGAATATTATAAACTAGTTGATTATCTTTCTCAATACACCAAAAAACAATTGGCATTGAGCATGGGAGTCAACAACTTTGTTGAGATTTTTGATGAACAATATTATGAAGATTTAGGTGGTGGTATACTTGAGGCTTTTGGAAAAATGTTTTACAATAACCTTAAAATATATCTCTACCCAATGAAAAACAACAAAGGTAATATCATAAATAGCACCAATCTAAAGTTACATCCCCGAATGAAAGATTTCTATAAATTCTTTAAATACAATGGTAAGATTGTAGACATCTTTGATTATGAAGAAAGCTATTTGAATATCTTCAGTAGAGAAATTCTAAAGCAAATCAAAAAAGGTGAAAACGGATGGGAAAAGAATTTACCTGAAGGAATCGCAGATTTGATCAAGAAAAATAAAATGTTTGGAATAAAGTCCTAGGAGAAAACCTTATTCTTTTTCCAGTATTTGTGCTGCGTGTTCTTTTGTATTTACTTTATCAATTACACGAGCGATCTTTCCTTCCTCATCTACAATGAACGTTTTTCTGTGAATACCATCGTATTCCTTTCCCATAAATTTTTTAGGCCCCCAAACACCAAAAGCATTGATAACCTCTTTTTCTTCGTCTGCCAAAAGAGGAAAGGGAAAGTCAAATTTCTCAGAAAATTTTCTTTGTTTATTTACAGAATCAGCGCTAACACCAAGGAGTGCATAGCCAGCTTTTTTCAATTCTGTGTAATGGTCCCTAAGATCACAAGCTTCAGCTGTACAACCGGGAGTATTTGCTTTTGGATAAAAAAATACTACAAGCTTTTTTCCTGCGTAATCCGACAATGATTGTGTCTCTCCCCTATCATCCACAACGGAAAAATGAGGAACCTGGTCTCCTATTTCTAAAGATTTCATAACTAATTTTTTTTTCTAAATTACAAAAGCAAAACAAATTACAAAAGATGACTAAAAAAGAAAAAGTGGCCTTTGTCATCAAAACACTTCAAAAAATTTATCCCGAGATACCTATACCCTTAGATCATAAAGACCCATACACTTTATTGATCGCAGTTTTATTATCTGCCCAAAGTACTGATATTCGTGTGAACCAAATCACTCCCCTCCTCTTTGCTAAGGCTAGCACTCCACAAGAAATGGTACAATTGAGTATAGATGAGATTCGAGCCATAATAAGACCCGTAGGGCTTTCCCCAATGAAATCAAAAGGAATATATGGATTGTCGAAAATTTTGATTGAAAAATACAATGGAAATGTACCTCAAACCTATGAAGAGCTTGAGGCTTTACCAGCGGTAGGACATAAAACAGCTGCAGTAGTTATGGCTCAGGCATTTAACATACCCACTTTCCCTGTAGATACTCATATTCATCGTTTAATGTACCGTTGGGGTTTTTCAAATGGAAAAAATGTAGTCCAAACAGAACGAGATGCGAAACGATTATTTCCAAAAGAGCTTTGGAATGATTTACACTTACAGATAATTTGGTACGGTAGAGAATATTCTCCAGCTAGGGGCTGGAAAATTGAACGTGATGTTATCACTAGAACTATTGGAAGAAAATCGGTTTTGAAAAAATTTAGTTCCTAAGAAGATCTATAAAATCTCGCTCTTTCAAATCAGAAGAATAGGCTTTTGAAAAGCTCAAAATAGCCTCAATCACCTTTTTTCGTGGAACCAAATCAGCAGATAATGAATTTTGCTTGGTGTAGTTTTTTGCCATTAAAGTATCTATATAACTTTACAACGACAAAAAAGAGATAAAATTGTTACCCCTCAAGTATTATTTGATGGGTTGAGATCAATTTTCTTAAATTGATTATTGCATAACGCATTCTCCCTAAGGCAGTGTTAATGCTCACATTAGTATTTTCTGCAATTTCTTTAAAACTCATGTCACGATACAAACGCATCACCAACACTTCTTTTTGATCTTCTGGAAGTTCTTGAACTAATTTTTGAATGTCTTTAATTACCTGCTCTTGAACGAGTGTATTTTCTGCGTTGGGTGAAGTGTCAGAAATAAATTGAAAAATGTCAAATCCGTCTTTATTTTCCATTACGGGTATACGATTACCTTTTCTAAAGTAATCGATAACCAAATTATGCGCTATGCGCATAACCCATGGTAAAAATTTACCTTCTTCATTATAAGTTCCTTTTTTTAAGGTACGTATGACTTTAATAAAGGTATCTTGAAAAAGATCTTCAGATAAGTCTCTATCGTTGATTTTTGAATTAATAAAATTAAAGATTTGCAA
>VMCW01000132.1 GCA_008081175.1 Flavobacteriaceae bacterium | reverse complement strand
TAGTGGCGATGCAGAAATCCAAATATTCACAAGGGAAGGGGTGCATATAGCGGGTACGCCGTTATCACAATCAGAGGCAGCGTCTATTCTAAGTGAAGCCAATGGATTTTATTCAAATGCTGAATATACCGCTAATTATTTAGCAACGAATGTGGGTGATACATATATTGGTGCTTCTATTGAGCGGCTGACGACCGCTGGCAATTTTGTCACTTCAATTTCTGGCATGGGTCTAGATACGAAAACTAATTCAAATTTAAGTGTTGGAGCGACCTCAGCTTACCCTACTCAGCGGGCGTTAATGGCAGACCCTCTGGAGATTTCGACGGCAGCTGGTGAAACAATAAGTTTTGAAGCACAGCCGGGTATGATGGCTGGCAACATAGCTAACGGCTTAAACGATACTGCTGCTCAATACGGTGTTAAAGCCACAGCACACAATCAACTAGAACTTTTCAATATTGGCAATGTTAGCCTTGGATTTGAGTTAATTGGAGACAATAGCGAGCATATAGATATCAGTGCCTCTATATCTGATGGAGATACTTCTGCTTTGGTAAGCGAAATAAATAAATATTCAGATGTCACAGGAATTGTTGCCTTCAATTCTTCTAATGGAGCAATCGTCTTGAAAAAGGCTGACGGTAACGACATTTCTGTCAGGAATATTCTGACATCTGATAATTCCGCTATTTCTGCAAGGCAATTAGATGAATTTGGGGAGGTAATTCATACTGAAGCGGTTGCTTCAGGGGACTATATAATTTCTGGTGGTCAAATAAAGATAACAAGCGCTTCTTCCTTTCAAGTGAGCTCTGGAGCAAATGTAGCAGACAACGCTAATTCTGAATTTTTAAGTGGCTTTGTGAAAAAAGATCATGATGAAGCAACAAATTCTTCGGACTATGAGTTTAAGGTGCTTGGTGGTGTTGATGCCAATAGTCTTGATGTGGCTCGCGTCAACGCCGTTGCTGCCTCTAGTTCATATACGTTTGAACTATCAACGGAAAATTCTAATGACCTTTTGAATTCTGTTACAGTCAAACCAAAATCAACCGATGAATTAACCTCAACTGCAATTGCAGAAGCAATAGTTTCTGGGTTAAGGAGCGCTGCGCCTCAAACAAAATTTGTTGGAAATGAATTTGAATTTTCGGATGGATTTCCCGAGAGCCAGAGTACAATCGAGTTTCAACTTGGTGATGAAACTTATGTAGCAGTCCTAAAAAATGAAATTTCATACGAAATAGATGGTACAAACGTAATAATTGATGGAGAAACCCTGTCGCAGGCTGAAGCCCTTTCTAGACTTGTGCGGGGAAGCTCTTTTGAAATTTCTGGGCCGGAGGAGAATAGAATATACGTAGGATTTGAAGAATCTGGCTCTGGCTTTCGATTATTTGCCACTGCAAAAGATGGAATTTTGTCTGGTGATGGTCTGAAATTATCTGAGAATAATAATGCTAGTCAAAAATCTTTATTTCATCTCGACAATAATGTGGCGGGATCGACTGTTACAACAATTATGGGCGGGGAATTTGATTTAACCCAAGGAGCACAGTTGGATTTTGCAAGAGTAGTTTCAGGAACTAATGAATTCAATTTAGACTTTGATCCAGCAGCAGACCCCAAAGTGTCTCCCGCAAACCCAGTTGCTGGAATAACCGTAGAGGTGGAAGATTTAGGTAATAACCAAGGAAGGCTATTAGTCACCATAGATCAGTCAACTGCAGATTTGGATGTGCGATTAAAGGCTAATGATAATTCATCCTCATTTGGGATTGTTACATCACACGCTCAAATTACAATGGGAGAGCTTGGTTTTAAGGTTTCAAACCATGATAACGCGAGGGTAACCAGCGAGGCTGAAGTTCGATCTCTCGCTAATACGGTTTTTAATGTAGATGATCTGGCGGGTGAAGACTTGTTGATATACGCAAAAGGTAACGGAAAGATATCGTTGTTAGGTGGCTCGACGGTTTCAACGAATGAAATCGACAGTAGAGAAATTCTAGCGCGAGCCTCAATAGGCCAAAACAAAACAGTCGATTTGTTTGATGATGCATCTGGGGATTACTTAGGAACCAGAGATTTAAGTGAAAGTAACAACTTCTTTTTTAGAAATTTCAACTGGCAGTTTGATGGGAATGTAGTCCACGATGATGCATTTTATGTTCGAAATTCAACAATAAGAAAAGATGATGCCTCCAATCTTTTGAATTTATCGAAACTAGCTGAAGCTTCTGAAGCAACTGGCAAAGGAGGCTATAGTCAAATTTACTCTGATTTAGTAATGGATGTTGGGTTTAATGTCCGCGCCAGTGAACAAGGTTTAGAAACGTCGAAAATAATGTATGATTTAGCGGTTGATAGAAAATCAGAATTTTCTGGTGTTGACTTAGATACCGAAGCAGCTCGTCTATTGGAGCAACAACAAGCCTACCAAGCCTTGGCTAAAGTTCTTAGTACTGCAAAAGAGATGATAGATACTCTTTTGAGATTTATGTGATTTGGAGGATAACAAATGTCCGTAAGCACAACACGTTTTTTTGATAATAACAGCGCTTTATTTTCAAAGCTTAACGATGAATTGAAATCTCTACAGGGCCAAGTTGGAACTGGTCAAGCCGATCTCAATCTTACCGAAAATATTGGTGATATTTCCAAATTGAGCGCTGCGGAAGAAAAAAAATCTGAAACGAGCCAGTTTTTGGCTAATTCCCAGAGAGCACAATCTGATCTGGAGTTTTTGGATGTCGCTTTTGATCGACTACAGAATTCACTTATTAGGCTTCAAGAGTTGGCGGTCGAGAGTGCCAACGACACTTTGCTTCCAGAAGAAAGGCAAAGCTTCGCCCAGGAAGTTCAGATGATTAAACTGGAAATATTAAATGTGGCTAACCAAAAAGACACTTTTGGAAATAATTTATTTGGGGGTATTTCTGGCGTTGCGATACCTTTTGACATTAACTCTACGGGCAAAGTTACTT
>VMCW01000207.1 GCA_008081175.1 Flavobacteriaceae bacterium | reverse complement strand
AATGACCGTTTTTTAGAAGATGTCATCATACATGAATATACAGCTGATAAAAAGAATAACATTGTTATCAAAGCTGAACGTGGAGAGATGAAAAACGAGCCTACCGATCCTAATCTAAAACTTGTATTATACAATGGCAACCGCTATGAGGAGGTCATTCCGAAAAAAATAAAAGACCGAGAACGAATACCCCACGCCAAGGTTACTTTTGAAGAATATGAGATGAACATCGATTTATCACAGTTTAATAATGTGGACTTAGAAGAGGAAAATGTTACCACCTTATTTCGAATGCAAAAAATTGATCAATTAAAAGTAAGTATCGATACTTTACAAACCTCTTTTTCTGAGGAGCAAGAAGTCTTTAATACCAATTTTTCTAGAAAAAGTGCTGTTGTTTCCTGGGTAAAAAAAGAGACTGAAATGGTCCAAAAAGACAGCCTTCCCTCCCACCTCTTAGATTTTATTGTAGCGGACGAAGAATGGAAAAAGAGCAGATTATACGATGAAGCCATGTCAAGTCTCAGAAATTCAATTCGGGATTTAAATGTCAAAAGAGGGCAGTTTTTTGCTTTTCAAAAGCTGATCAATCTTCACAAAATTACCCTTCAAGAAAAATACACGCTTCTTTTTGTTTCTCTTTTACTTTTTTTGATTGGAGCATCTTTAGGGGCAATCATTCGCAAAGGAGGATTAGGGCTTCCACTGGTGCTGTCCGTTATTATTTTTTTAACCTATCACTACATTGGCCTTTTCAGTAAAAATGCAGCGGAAGACAACAGTATTCCACCGCTTATAGCCAGCTGGTTAGCAACCTTAATCTTAGCGCCTTTTTCCTATATATTAACTAAAAGAGCTTCTGCAGACAAGGGTTTTGTAAGTCTATATGCTTTCTATGCCCCTTTTCTTAAATTGCTTGAAAAAATACCTTTCCGTAAAAAAACATGAAAAAAGATTCTTTTGAACTCGATAGTATTGAAGAGGCTATTGAAGCAATAAAAAAAGGGGAAGTCATTATTGTTGTAGATGATGCCAACAGAGAGAATGAAGGAGATTTTGTTGCCGCAGCGGAAAAAATCACTCCACAGCTAATCAATTTTATGGCCACCCATGGACGTGGTCTCATTTGTACTCCACTCACAGAAGAGCGCTGTGAGGAACTTCAATTGGGAAAGATGGTTTCCAACAACACAGACCCCATGGAAACCGCATTTACTGTTTCTGTAGATTTAAAAGGAAAAGGCGTCACGACAGGTATTTCGGCATCTGATCGAGCTCTTACCGTGCAAGCACTTGTCGATAAAAAAACAGCTCCTCATGAGCTCTCAAGACCTGGACACATATTTCCTCTAATTGCAAAAGAAGGGGGAGTACTTCGCAGAACAGGACATACTGAAGCTGCTATCGACTTTGCTCGTTTAGCCGGGTTTCAGCCTGCTGGGGTTATTGTGGAAATCATGAATGAGGATGGAACTATGGCAAGGCTTCCTCAACTAATTGAAGTTGCTAAAAAATTCAATCTTAAAATTGTTTCTATTGAAGACTTGGTTTCCTTTAGAATGCAATACGACAGTTTGATCGTCAAAAAGGCAGACCATGAGATCCAAACGCGATATGGTTCGTTCAGAATGCGTGCATACGAACAAACTACCAATGGTAAGATTCACCTCTCGTTGAGCAAAGGTCAATGGAAATCGGATGAGATCATCTTAACCCGTATTCAATCGTCTAGGGTAACCCATGATATTTTAGGTACACTGACAGGTTCTATCCACCAACGGCTCGATGATATTTTTAGTTTAATCAATAAAGAAAAAAAAGGAGCTCTCCTTTTTATTAATCAAGAACAAAGCCCTGAAAATCTTCTTGCCAGAATTGAAACTTTGTTTAATATGCAACAACAAGGTGAGTTGGATCAGGCTCCTCCCATGGTAATGGACAGTAAAGACTTTGGAATAGGTGCTCAAATTCTTCACGATATGGGCATTCAGAAACTAAAAGTCATAAGCAACTCCAAACAACAACCAAGAACAGGAATAACAGGGTACGGTATTACCATTGAAGGATATCAAACCTATTGAGTTATTCAAAAAACCAAAGCTTAATCGCCATCAGTACCACAACAAAGAGCATCGCTATACGAATAACTCGATCTCCTTTTTTTACCGACCATCTACTAGCAAACCAAGCACCAAAACTAGTACCAAAAGCCATGGCACTTCCCATTTTCCAATCAACTGCATCGTTGTAAGCAAAAATCAATAGGGCTACAGTAGAGTAAATAAAAACAACAGCCACTTTGGTAGCATTTGATTGTATAAGGGACATGTGATTGAAGCGATTTAAAAACAACATAATCACAATTCCAATCCCGGCATTGATAAATCCACCGTAAATACCAATAAGAAAAAAACCTATGATACTCCAAATCAAGTAGGTACCCGACAGACGCTCGACCAATCCTTCCTCTAATTTTTTTTGTTTGAAAAGTATAAGAAATCCGACAAGAATCATGATTAGTGCTAATATCTTGTTGAAAAGAGATCCATCTAAATCAATTGCTATTTGGGCACCAAAGTAAGCTCCCAAACAGGCACTGATTCCCAAATAAATAGTAAATGGAAAACTACTAACTCCTTTACTACGGTAACCTAAAGCCCCACTTAAAGACTGGACAACAATCGCTATCCTATTGGTTCCATTGGCAAGGTGTGGAGGTAATCCCAAAAAGATCAATACTGGCAATGTAAATAAAGAACCCCCTCCTGCAAGGGTGTTGACTACCCCAGCAAAAAAACCAATAACAACTAAAAAGAGTAGTGATAAATATTCTTCCATTATGGAATTTAAAGGTACAAAACTCTATTACAAGAGCTTTAAAAAGTGAGGAATTAAATATTTTCTAATCTAAAAAAGAGTGTATATTTGCAACCGCAAAGGAGAAATGGCAGAGTGGTCGAATGCGGCAGTCTTGAAAACTGTTGAGGGTCACA
>VMCW01000052.1 GCA_008081175.1 Flavobacteriaceae bacterium | reverse complement strand
TGGATCGGTTCCTATTACAAGATCTGCTTTTTTGTTTTCGGCTAAATTTACAGCCATTTTTAGTGCATCATGCTCTTCAGGATTGGGTGATACGACAGTAGGAAAGTCTCCATCGGGTTGTTCTTGTTCTTTTACGATAGTTATATTTTTGTACCCTGCTTTTTCTAAAACCTGAGGAATGGCTGTAATAGATGTACCGTGTATGGGAGTAAACACGATTTTGAGTTTACTTCGGTCAAATCCATGCATTGTAGCTTCTTGAAGTACCGTTTTATGGTAGGGAGAATCTGCCTTTTTCTCCAAGTATTCCAAAAGAGTTGAATTGCCCTCAAAAAGAACTTCTTGAAAAGAAGTTTGTTCAATTTCTTTAATAATGGCCTTATCGTCTGGAGGAACAAGTTGTCCCCCGTCTTTACCATAAACCTTATATCCGTTGTATTTAGGAGGGTTGTGAGATGCTGTAAGTACAATTCCACAATGGGCCTCGAGGTGTCTTACCATAAAGGAAAGCTGTGGAGTAGGACGGAGCTCTTTAAATAAATAACAGTATATGCCATTTGCTGTAAAGACATTGGCTACTGTTATTGCTAAAGAGCGACTATTATTTCTACAATCATATGCGATCACTACTTTGACATGTTCCCCTTCATATTTTTGCTTTAGAAAACGAGAAAGGCCTTGGGTGCTTTTTCCAAGGGTATATTTGTTTATTCTGTTTGTTCCCACTCCCATGATACCTCGCATCCCGCCAGTTCCAAATTTAAGGGAGGTATAAAAAGCTTCTTCAGCTTCCTTTGGGTTTTGTTTTAGTTGGGCGACTGCCTTTTGGGTTTCTTCGTCAAAGGGAGGTCTAAGCCATTCAGCAATTCTTTTTTCTAAACTCATAAACGGCTAGTTCGTTCTTGAATAGCATATCTTTTACTGTTTTCTTTTGTCCTCAAAATGAGTTCTCCTAAAAAACCAGCAATAAAGAATTGACTACCTAAAAGCATCAAGGTAAGTGCGATATAAAATTCGGGTCGGTTTGTAATCAATCTCGCTTGTGTATCCAAATACAGTTTGTCTATTCCTAAGTAAAGGGTAAAAGTGAACCCCACTAGTAACATAAAAGTCCCCCAAAGTCCAAAAAAATGCATGGGACGTTTACCGAATTTGGTGAGGAACCAAAGAGTAATTAAATCAAGAAAACCCTTGAAAAAACGATCTGCACCAAATTTTGTTTGTCCAAATTTGCGCGCTTGGTGTTGTACAACCTGCTCACTAATTTTTTGAAATCCATGCTGTGCTGCCAAAACGGGAATGTACCTATGCATTTCACCGTATACATCGATTGTTTTCACGACCTCTCTTCTATAGGCTTTGATTCCACAATTGAAGTCGTGTAAACGAATACCAGACACTTTTCTAGCAGCCCAATTAAAAAGTTTAGAGGGTAGGTTTTTAAAAAGTATTGAGTCGTACCGCTTTTTTTTCCATCCGGATATTAGATCGAGTCCTTCTTCTTGTAAACTGCGAATCATCTGAGGGATTTCTTCAGGAGAATCTTGAAGATCTGCATCTAAAGTTACTACAAAATCGCCGGTAACCTCCTCAAAACCAGCGTGAAGTGCTTGGGATTTTCCAAAGTTTTTTGCAAAACGAATGCCTTTAACATTCGTATGTTTTTCTGAAATAGACTGAATAACTTCCCATGAGTGATCCGTACTTCCATCATCAATAAAAAGTACTTCATGTGTAAACGGCTCATCCTTTAACGCCCTAGTGATCCATTCATACAGCTCACTAATAGACTCCTCCTCATTTAGCAAGGGAACGACAAGAGAAACAGTTACAGGTTTTTGCATACCTGCAAAATTACGAAAATAGACTTACTCAGGTCGGGACTTTTTAACGATCAATCCTCCAATGAGAGAAATGATGAAACCAAAAAATAGAGCAAAGACAATTTGAATCGCTGATAGGATCAATGGACTCGACATTTTTTCTTGCATCGAACGAGCTGTATCTAGGGCATCTTGTGGTATTTCAGGGTTTTCTGCTCTAATTGTTTCCATGGAGAGTTCCAACTGTTTTTGCATGGTATCTGGATCTAGGACATTCGTTAAAATTTGGGTGTAAACTACCCCTATCAAAGCAGAAATAAGTGCTATACCCATTCCTATTTTAAGTGCTTCTCCTAAGGAAAGATAACCTTCATTGGATTTTTTATGCTGTATAAATGCATAAAGCATTACTCCAATCATAATAACTAAAGAAACAATACCTGCGGTGGTGTCGTTTTTGTAATGCATGTCCAAAAAGAAGAGCATCAATTGGAAAACGACGGAAATACCTCCTAGGAGTAAGCCATAGGTGATGATAACTGATTTTAAAGTGGGGTTATTTGTATTCATAATGGGAATGAGTTTAAATTTTCAATGAAATTAAAAAAAAATGTTTGAGTAACTGTTTTTAAAAAAATAAAATTAAATTTGCACTCCATTTTAAAGATTATGAAAGCAGACATTCATCCAGACAACTACCGCTTAGTAGCATTTAAAGACATGTCAAACGAAGACGTTTTTATTACGAAATCTACGGTAAACGCAAAAGAAACTATCGATGTTGACGGAGTAGAGTACCCTCTTGTGAAACTCGAAATCTCTAGAACTTCTCACCCTTTTTATACTGGAAAAACTAAACTGGTTGACACTGCAGGCCGTATTGACAAATTCAAAAACAAATACGCCAAATTCAAAAAGTAATTACAGATCAAAAACATCAATTAAGTCGCTTTTTTAAAGCGACTTTTTTTTTACTCTTTTCTCACGTTTTTTAAAATCAATAAGTTGATGGGATTGATTTCCATTCCTTTAATGTTTTTTTGAACAAAACGGACCACCTGATCATAATACAAAGGTATTATAGGGTATTGAGCAAGTGCTAAACTATCCATTTTTTGATAGGTTTTAACCCGTAAAGGCTCTTCAACTATATTCATAGCCTTATGGTATAAGGCA
>VMCW01000146.1 GCA_008081175.1 Flavobacteriaceae bacterium | reverse complement strand
ATGACATGAGGACTGAGTTTGGTAAAAAGTTGCTCTTACCCTCAATTTTAAATTTTTAAAAAATTAATCACTAAAATCTAAACGTGTGAAAAAGGCATTTTTTCTCTTTGTTTTATTATTTGCTGTAGCTTGCTCACCTAATAATCAACAAAACACCCAAGAAATTGATGAATCTTGGGCTTTTCCCTATTTCAAAAAAATTGACTCTCTAAATCCCATTTTAGAGCCAACCAAACAGCTCAGTTTTGTAGATCCCATAACCAAAAACAAAGTCTATTGGGAAGAACGCAATGTGCTCAATCCTGCTGCTGTTGTAAGAAACGATACCGTTTTTATGCTTTACAGAGCACAGGATCAATGGGGCACCTCACGTATAGGGTTAGCCTACAGTGTGGACGGGCTACATTTTACTAAAAATCCTGAACCTGTATTTTACCCTACTCAAGATGAACAAAAAAAAGAGGAGTGGAATATTAGAAAAAAACAAGGTGTTCCTTATGACCTGGATTGTGATACTTGTTATTTTGATGGTGTGGAAGACCCCAGAGTAGTTGAAACAGAAGCAGGCACTTATTTCATGACCTATACAGCCTACGATGGCAAAACAGCTCGACTGAGTAGTGCTACCTCTTCTGACTTAGTACATTGGAAGAAAAATGGTGTCGTTCTAAGCGATCCTGAATACAAAGATTATTGGTCAAAAGCTGGTGCTGTAGTTACCGAAAGAAAAGGAAGTAAACAGATTGCTGTTAAAGTAAATGGCTATTACTGGATGTATTTTGGAGACACAAATCTCTTTCTAGCTTACTCTGAAGACTTAATGCATTGGAAGCCGGCTCTCAATGAAGAAAACAATACTTTGATTTCGGTTTTACATCCTCGAAAAGGGTTTTTTGATAGCAGATTAGTGGAACCTGGACCGTTTGCCATTCGAGACGCACAAAAAGGTATACTTCTAATCTATAATGCCAGTAATGCAGCTAATTTCAACGACCCTACACTACCCAAATTCACCTATGCTGCTGGACAAGCACTTTTTGATGCTGATGCTCCCTATAAACTCAAAAAAAGAACCCAGTCTTACTTCATTTATCCTGACAAAGATTACGAATTAGTGGGTGAAGTAAACAATGTTTGTTTTGTTCAGGGTTTGGTATTCTTTAAAAACAAATGGTTTTTATACTACGGCACCGCTGACTCAAAAATAGCTGTAGCTGTTTTTGAATCTAAAAGTTAAAGTAGTTTGCCTTTGGCGTTTTCATTTGATTTTTCAAACCCGTTTCAAGCCAATTAAAAAAACTTTCCTTATCGGTATATTGAATTGGAGTATTCAATAAGTTTCCCTCTGGGGTCATTTGCACGTAAAAAGGCTGGGAGGCTGTATTGAAATTAAGGGTTTGAAAAGTGGACCATTTTTTTCCTACTGTGTTAATTCTTTTGATACGACCGTCAGGATATTGAAAATTAAAATGATCTTCGGTAGGCAAGGGCTCTCGATCATCAACATAAAGTGAAATTAAAATATATTTTTCCTTTAAAAGAGCATAAACTTCTGGCGCTGACCAAACATTTTCTTCCATTTTTCGACAATTGACACAAGCCCAACCCGTAAAATCAAGTAAAAGTGGTTTACCGGTTGACAAAGCCACTTCCTTTCCTGTTTCAAAGTCTTTATAGCACTCCAATCCTAAAGGACAATCTGACTCTTTTGCAAACAAACTGTAAAACTCAGGTGGAGGAAAACCGCTGAGCACCTTTAAAGTGTTTTCTTTTGAAAATAAACCTACAACAAGAAATAAAGAAAAAGCAAATACTGCAACACCCATAATCATACGCAAAGGACTTTTAGACTTTTTTTCCTCTTTTTTGAATCGAAAAACACCGAATAAATAAAGTGTTAAAGCCAAAGATATAAGTGCCCAAATCACTATAAAGGTTTCTCTTTTTAGAATACCCCAATGGGCAACCAAATCTGCATTTGACAAAAACTTAAGGGCCAATGCTAACTCTAAAAAACCGAGAGTAACCTTTACTGAAGTCATCCAACTACCGGATTTGGGAAGTGCGTTTAAACTGTTAGGAAATAGGGCAAATAAACCAAAAGGGAGTCCTAGAGACAAACCAAAGCCAAGCATGCCCATAGACAATTGCATTGCACCACCTTCTGCAGTAAAGGACCCTGCAAGTAATGATCCCAATATAGGGCCTGTACATGAAAAAGATACAATAGCTAAAGTGAGAGCCATAAAAAAGATTCCTAAACTACCTTTCAAAGCGGAAGCTTGGTCTGTTGTATTTCCCCATTTTGAGGGTAATGTCAATTCATAAAAACCAAAAAAGGAAAATGCAAAAAAGACGAAGACAACAAAAAACAAAAGGTTCAAATACACATTTGTTGCTAGTGTATTCAGTATTTCTGGATTTAAGGTGTCAATGAAATGAAAAGGTAAACTCAGAAGCCCATAGATTAAAAGAATAAAAAACGCATACAGAAAAGCGTTGACTACACCTCGTCTGGGAGTTGTCGCTTGTTTTAAAAAAAATGAAACTGTTAAGGGAATCATTGGAAACACACAGGGAGTGAGTAGTGCCAGCAATCCACCAACAAAACCGAGTAAAAATATATTTAAAAAAGAAGTTGTTCCTTCCTTGACATTTGTACTTTTTAGGAAGGAAGTACTTGTCAAATTCAATTGTAATGCTTTTGAGCGTTCTTTGCTGAATTCATCTAGTTCCTGATTAACTTCAACAACAGAGCCTTCAAATGGAAGTTTGAAATTTTCTGTTCTGAAAATGCACAATTTATCATCACAGGCCTGATAATTAATCTCAACCTCAATGATCTTTAAATCATCATCCAACCGTCTAATCTTTTGTTTGAATACGGCACGATCATTGAAATAAGTCAAATCCATTTCAAAAACTTTATCAAAAGCCACAATTGAAGGACTTTCTTCCACAGTGCCAATACATTCGTATTGTGATGTTTGTTTAAAAATAAATTCTGTTGGAATCGCTCCTTCGGG
>VMCW01000201.1 GCA_008081175.1 Flavobacteriaceae bacterium | reverse complement strand
GTAGACATAGGCGTAAAAAGTGTAAAGCGTTATTATTTTTCTGATACTCCAGATAAAAAAACCACTGAGCAATTGGAGTCTTTTGGGTATGATTTGGAAAACTTACCAGAAATGGTCTTTAAAATCGATGAAGATAGTGAGTCATTTAATGCAGAACAGGCTGATCAATCTGCAGTAGCCGGTTCTCAAATACTAAAAGAATATCTTCAAGAACAAGGTCTAGACGTAAACGAATCAGCACCCAAATATTTTTATGAAATAGAATTTGAAAAGCCAGGAGGACTGGTGATGCCACTCATAGTGGAGTATAGTTATGCAGATGGAACAAAGGAGCGGGTAACCTATCCTGTTCAATTGTGGAGAAAAAATGACGCTAGTGTCAAAAAAATAATCGCAGCAAACAAGGAATTAGTTGGAGTTATTATTGATCCCGATTTGGAAACAGCAGATGTTAATTTGGATAACAACAATTGGCCTAAACAAGAGGCTCCTTCAGATTTTGAAAAATTTAAAGAAAAGATAAAGGGATAATTCAGTTAAATTGCTGAATCTGTTTACAGATTCAGCAATTTTTTCTCTCAAACCTTTTTATCTTTGCTCAAAACAGAGTCATGCTTTTATTTATTAGTGGAGCCGAAATTGTCTTCGTTTTTTTCATTGTGTTATTGGTCTTTGGTGCCGATAAGATACCTTCTATAGCAAGGACACTTGCAAAAGGAATGACGCAAGTTCGCCAGGCGACCAATGACATCAAAAGTGAGATCCAAAAGAGTGTTGATGTAGACATTGAAAACCCCACTAAAAAACTTACTCAAGACTTTAAAGAAGAGGTTGATAAGGTCAAAAAAGATTTTAATGAACTTGGAGATTCCATTAAAAGAGATCTTTAAAGCACCCAACTCAGCGTCAGACCGTCTCTAAAAGGAAGTAAAACAGTCGTAACTCTAGGATCTTTTTTTAGCTTTTCATTGTAGTGTTGTAATGCATAAGTGCTCTCGTCTTTTGAATTGGCTTTTTCCAATACTTTTCCACTCCACATTACATTGTCTGAGATAATCAAACCACCACTTCTAGTTTTAGGCAGAACGAGCTCAAAATAAGATTCATAATGTACTTTGTCTGCGTCGATAAATATGAGATCAAAAGGCCCATTTATGTTCTCAATGACATTGAGTGCTTTACCCAGATGAGTATGAATTTGAGAGCTGTATTTACTTTTTGAAAAATAATGTTGTTGGATATCTACCAGTTCTTCATTACAATCTATAGTGTGTATTTCTCCTTCTTGTTGAAGCCCTTCTGCAAGGCATAAGGTAGCATAACCTGTAAACGTCCCTATTTCAAGAATTTTATTGGGTTGTATCAGCTTAGAAAAAAAACTCAATAATCTACCCTGAAGAGGTCCACTCAACATACGGGGCTGTAAAATCTTTTGATGTGTTTCTTTCTCCAACTCCCTAAGAATTTGGGGCACAGGACTGCTGTGGTCCAGGGCATAGGAGATCCATTCTTCTTGGATAGTTGGATTAAAGGAGTTAGATTTTTGGTCTTGCATAGGGAAATCGCTCTAACAGTGTGGGTAGGGCATATCCGTCAAGCCCATTGATTGTAACTATAGGTTCTTTGTCCAACTGGACCCATCCATCCTCCAAAAGTAATGAGTCTGAAATATACAACTGCTGGATACTGCCAATTAAAAGTATTGTACCGTTTTCTTTTATAGGGTATTCGTTTTCAAAACGACACCCCATTTGTATTGGTGCACCTTTTACAAAAGGTGCTTCCCAATTGTTTTTTTGTTCAGATTCTAATTTTGTTTGATCAAACTCTGATACCTCTTTTGGGTATTTTGCGGAAGTGTGATGCGCATCAGAAATTTGATCTTTTGTTATGGCGTTTAAAGAAAAAACACCTGTTTCTTTCATATTACTGTAGGTGTGTCTAGGAACTGTGGTAGGACGGAGTACAATACCAATTAAGGCAGGATCACTACCTAGATGTACTACAGAATTAAAAATTGCGAGATTTTCTACCCCTGTTTTTGATCGAGTACCTACTAAATGTGCAGATTTATAACCAGTAGCACTGTTGAGTAAATTGAGGCGGTAGATTTTAGAAAGCCCTTCAAGATCTTCCCTTTGAAAATAATGCATGCCTTTTTTTAACAAAGGTAATAAAGCAAGATTTAGGATCTTAGGAATTCAACTTCTTATCGAAACGCAAAACAATAAAAATCAAAATACTAATGACAACCACCAAAGAGCCAATAAAAAGATAGTGTTCTGGGATTTCATTTTCGGCTAAAAAGCCAGCGATTATTTTTTGATCTAAAAATGAAATGAACAAAGCCACTGGAAGAAGAATAAGGATAAACCAAATGCGCTTTAATAAAGAGTTCATATTTAGTCTTTTAAAGACTCTAAAATAAGAAGAGATTTCCTAACTTTAATAAAAAACAAAGAGAACTATATGAGTATGCCATTTTTTACATTGCTTTTTATTGCCCTTTTTTCTAACCCAATTCAAACAACATCTGTTGAAGGAGTTTGGATCACTCAAGATGATGAGACTGGAAAGAAAAAGTCAGAGGTTGTTCTGTATTTAGAGGATGGAAAATTGTACGGTAAAATTGTTCGACTCTTGTTACCAGAAGATCAAGGGAAAACCTGTACAGAATGTAAAGGAGAAAATAAAAATAAGCCTATAGAAGGACTTGTTATAGTAAAAGACTTGATTCAAGAAGGTGAAAATTGGGAGGAGGGCACAATAATGGATCCTAAATCCGGAAAGGTTTACGATTGCTACTTAAATCTTCAAGACCCCAACACTCTAAAAGTTCGTGGATACCTTGGGTTTTCCCTTTTGGGGAGAACACAAATCTGGAAAAGAAAATAAGATCTGTTTTCTTATTTTAGAAATAGACCATTTTGTAGAAAAGAATATATTTGCACTCTTCTTCGGGTGTTTAGCTCAGTTGGTTTAGAGCGCTACCTTGACAGGGTAGAGGTCACTGGTTCGAATCCAGTAACACCCAC
>VMCW01000180.1 GCA_008081175.1 Flavobacteriaceae bacterium | reverse complement strand
CTGCCGTCAGCACCAGCTCGCGCCGTTCTACCAATTCTATGCACATAATTTTCAGCTACATTAGGAAGGTCAAAGTTATATACGTGCTTGACTAATGGAATATCCAATCCGCGAGCGGCTACGTCCGTCGCAACTAAAACTTTATTTTCGCCTGACCTAAAAGATTTTAGTGCACGCTCCCTTTGCCCCTGAGATTTGTTGCCATGGATAGAAACTGCAGAGAAACCAGAATTAATTATAGCTTTTGATAGTTTTTCTGCACCATGTTTGGTGCGAGAAAACACGATTGTAAGTTCTCTTCGGTGATTGTCTAACAAGTCAATGAGAAGCTTATTCTTCTCTGCTTTTGAAACAAAATGAATAGATTGAGTGATTTTATCTGCCACTTTGCCTGCTGGAGCTGCTTCCACTCGTACAGGGTCACTTAAATAATTTGATGCCAACGCAGCCATTTTTTTTGGCATTGTAGCCGAGAACAACATCGTTTGGCGTTTTTCAGGGAGTAAATCAGCTATTTTGCTAAGACTATGAATAAAACCTAGGTCCAACATTTGGTCAGCTTCATCCAGAACCAAAAATTTCGTATCGGACAAATTAACAGCATCACGATTAAGCAAATCAATAAGCCTGCCAGGAGTAGCGACTAGTATATCAGAACCTTTTGACAGCCTTTTTATCTGACCAGAAATTGAAACGCCGCCAACAACAAGTCTAACCCTTAAATGTGAACCTTCTACAAAAGTCTTCAATGTACTATCAATTTGTTTTGCAAGCTCACGAGTTGGCGCCAAAATTAGGCTTTGAGCGGACTTTGCTTCTCGTTTTCCACCAATCTTCAAAACACGAGCTAATAAAGGAATAACAAATGCTGCAGTCTTTCCTGTTCCAGTTTGCGCTAAACCCAAAATATCTCGCCCTTCCAATGCTTCGGGAATAGCTTTGTGCTGAATAAGTGTTGGATGAGATATTCCTTGAGCGGAAAGTTTTTCTATTAAATTTTGTGGCACGCCTAATTCTTCAAAAGAGTTCATTATTATCCTTTCGTACAGAAGCTATTTGCTTCAGTGTAAATTTTTAAGGTTATCAAGGATATTTCAGCTTTTCTGAACTATAAATATGATACCTTCGCTCCCACGCGTGATCTTGGGAACAAGTTTATAATTCATCACTGACTAAAGGTTTTAGAAGAACTCAAAATCAATAACTGCTCACGCGGTATATTTGTTGTTGGCTCGCTAGTGGACTTTTACTCTTGTAATGTCAACTATCTATTATATCCCCGTTTTTTATCAAAACGAGGTGAGACTATTTCGGAAACTAGACACTCCTTGTTTGCTTATTGTTGTGGAATAGCTTATGCGTTGGTGAGTTTCTGGGATAAATTCTCAAAATTAAAATAAACATTTTTGTAGATGAAGGGTTTATTTATTTTTCCCTTGAAAGGGAATTCGTGATTTTAACCAAATGGCTCTGCGAAAACTTACTCAAAGTATTAGGCTGGACAGTAGATAAGACTAATCCACCAGTCTCAAATTGTGTAGTGATTGCTGCTCCACATACATCCAATTGGGATTTTATACTGATGCTTCTCTTTGCTGGAGCTTTCGGACAAAGGATTAATTGGATGGGGAAAAGTGATTTATTCATAAAACCATTTGGATATTTTCTTCGCCTAATAGGGGGCATCTCAGTAAATCGTAGCCAGAAAAACCAAATTGTTGGTAATATGATTTCATTATTTAAAAAACGAGACAGCTTTTTACTTGTTGTTCCGGTTGAGGGTACAAGAGCGCGAGCTAATTTTTGGAAGTCTGGTTTTTATCATATTGCAAAAGGAGCAAATGTCCCTATCCTTCCAACTTTTCTTGATTATGAAAGCAAAAGAGGAGGTTTCGGTATTCCAATTCAGACAACAGATAATTTATCTTTAGATATGGAAAAAATAAGAAATTTTTATGCTCCTTTTAAAGGTAAGTTCCCGTTGAAATCAGGGCCTATAAAATTGCAAGAAGAAGACCAAATCTAGAAAATAACATAATATAAATCGGTCTCTAGCGAAACTGTGTAACGTTATCGGGCATCTTCATATGGATATATTAGCAGAACCCTGAAGAAATAAAATGTGAGAGCAGTATCTTAGCAACCTAACCGCTGCTAGTTTTTGCCCCCACCCCCTAATGAACTGGTATTACAGGAAAATATTTTTCTACCGTTTCCCCAAAAACAAAAAGCTCCACGCGTTCAGAAAGTTGAAACTAATGTGAAGCACAAGCTTACTCTAGCTATAGTTAAATTGTACAATTTCGCAGTTTTGAGGTTTAATTCCAGTCACCGCACGAATGAAATTACCATGTGAGACAATTGCTGTGGAGTGTATACCTTCGCGCTTCATGTAATCGACAAACCTGTCTGCCCTCTCCATTAAAACCTCTTCAGGTTCAACTGAAATCCCGCGGTAATCTTTTTCTCCTTCATGCCACCAACATTCATCGAGATGACTAAAATCAAGATGGGGAAAATCTTTAGCAAGTTTACGAGGAGGGCTTCCTACGTCGCAGCTGTTAACGAGTTGCTCTCTCACAGCCGCGTTAATTTGAAAAGGCAATCTATTTTCAAAAATTAACTGAGCTGTTTGCAATGTCCTCGTGAACGGCGAAACAATGACGTTTTTAATATCGAGCTTTTCGACTTCTGTGCGCGCCTGCTTAGCCTGAGTTTCTCCCAGTTCTGTAATAGGTGCATCGAATATCATGGGGTCTGGCTTATTTGGGCCGTAAACGGCATTGAAGGCTGATTGAGCGTGCCTAATTAAATAAATTGACATGTTGGATATTTCCTAAGGCTGGGCAATTCTTGTTTTAAGTAGCGTAGTTCTGTATCGGTTCTGGATAGTTAACAAATTAGCATCAGTTTTCCGAATTATATTCATCGTCTAAGTAGAAAATCGGTTCGTATGGAATTTTCCCAGTTAGGTTTCTGATGTCAATGTGCATATCAATCGGATAAAGAGCAGTAAAAATATATTCATCCATTCCCT
>VMCW01000050.1 GCA_008081175.1 Flavobacteriaceae bacterium | reverse complement strand
ATCAAAACTTCCCGCGCAACCTACCCAAAAAACAATTTCAGCTTGTTGGTGCTCTGATGCTAACTCTGCTAAAGTAGGAACCTTTATATCCATTACCTAAGATTGCGATTGACCGTCGTCAAAAACCTCTATAGTTACTTCTTTTTCGATCAAATCCGTAAATTTTCCATTGTATCGTGTTGCTTTCACCAAGTGATTGTCAATCCAATGGTAATTTCCACCACGAGGTTTCCCCATTAAGAGACTGTGGTATTTAAAGCCATTGTCCCTCAACCAATTCTCAGTCACCTTTCTATGCGATTCGACTCGGGAAGTAAAGAAGCAAATTAAATGTCCCTCATCGTACCACTTATTTAGAGTTTCCAAAGCATCTGGATACAACTTTGCTGTTGCCATACGTTCTGGTTCTTCGTTGGGTATATCATCGCAAATGGTCCCGTCGATGTCAATTAAATAGTTTTTTATCCCTTCTGGGAGTACAGGACTGATCAACTCCCCATTTTCAACTTTTTTGTGTAAATAACTTTCTGCTTCTTCTCGATGCATTTTTTTTGATTTTAATTATACTTCATTTGCCCATTGCAAACGATCTTGGTTACTAAAAGGCCATGGAGCCCCATTGTTTTCAATATTAGACAACATAGAGTTCAGTTCCGTGGGAGCTGCAGATTGTTCCAGAACTAAATATTGTCTCATGTCCATGATAATGGATAAAGGGTTTATTTCTATTGGACATTCATCTACACAAGCGTTGCAACTTGTACACGCCCATAGCTCTTCTGTGCTAATATAATCATTAAGCAACTGTTTACCGTCAGAAATAAATTGCCCTTTGTTTTTATTTAAATTTTTTTCCACTTCTTCCAAACGATCTCTGGTTTTCATCATTACCGCTCTAGGAGAAAGCTTTTTTCCAGTAAGATGTGCTGGACATACACTGGTACAACGACCGCATTCAGTGCAACTGTATGCATTCATAAGTTGTACCCAATTCAAATCGAAAACATCTGAAGCACCAAACTTTTCTGGTGGAGCAGTACTTGTTGTTTCACTAGAGGGGTTTAACATCAACTCAATTTCAGTTTTTATATGGGGATTCACATAGAACTTTCCCTGGGGTGCCAAACTGGAATAAAAAGTATTTGGAAAAGCCAATAGGATATGTAAGTGTTTTGAATAATAGAGGTAGTTTAAAAAAAGGAGTATTCCAATAATATGTGTCCACCAAAAAAATCGTTCAAGCACCTGAAGGAGATCCAAAGAAAAAGATCGAAAAACAGGAACTAAAAATTGAGACACTGGAAAACTACCCGCTTCCACATAACCTTTTACGGCGCCTTGCTGTAGTAATTGATCCGTTGCATTCATAGCAAGAAACAAAAACATCAGAACGACTTCAAAATAAAGGATATAGTTTGCATCTTGTTTTGGCCATCCACTCATTTCATCGCTTAAAAAACGCCTTATTTTTAAAAGGTTTCTCCTCGTCCAAAAGAAGAATACTGCCACAAGAACCGAAAGAGCTAATACCTCAAAAGCTGCAATCAAAAAATTATAGAAACTTCCTAAAAAAGGAGCTAAAATACGATGACTGCCCGTAATTCCATCCAGTATAATTTCAAGAAGCTCGATATTGATGAGAATAAATCCTACATAAACTACTAAGTGAAGAATCCCTACCACGGGTCGATCTAGCATTTTAGATTGTCCAAATGCAACAAGGAGCATCTTTTTCCATCGTAGATTTGAGTTTTTTTCTAAAGGAATCTCATTTCCTAAATTAATGTTACGTCTTATCCTTTTAATATTTCTTATAAAAATGCCAACACCACCGATGAGAAGTACAGAAAATAGCAGGTTTGGCAGATAAGCCATAAAAATTAATTTTTCTCGTTAGACTCTTCTTTCTTACCAAAAATTGAAAAGTGAACATAGCGCTTGGGGTGTGCTTGCAAATCCGATAGCAAGAGTTCCAAAGCCTTAGTGGATTTCAGAAGATTATCATAAAGTTCATCCTCATACAATAGTTTTCCTGCAGAACCTGCTCCAGACTCTAAACGGTCAATAATCTTTTTGAGTTGAGCAGAAGTAACCTCAAAATTTTTGAGAGTTGTATTAAGTGGTGCTTGAGACAAGGAATCCGTCAGCTGATTCAAATTACCACTCAATTCCGATATATTACTGAGTGTATTATTTAATTCTGTTTCGTTTGCATCTACAATTCTATTGACTCTTGAGGTAAGTGTGTTGATGTTTTCAATTGTTTTTGCAAAATTCTCTAAAGTCGCTTTTAAGTTATTTTGCGTATCGTAATTCATCACGTTGCTCACGCCAGCAAACAAAGAATCTGCTGAAGTCAACAAACCTTCTATTTTATCTTGTAATGGAGCAATTTGCTGATTGACCAGTTCTGTCAATCCAGGTTTAATCTCAGAGGGTAAAACAGCACCTGATTGAATAACGTTACCCTCTTCGTATTGAGGAAGAATTGCAATTGCTTTTCCTCCTATAAGTCCAGCTTCATAAAGCTGAGCTACGCTCTGGTCTGAAAAAGATAAATCTTCTCGTAAACTAAAAGTTACTTTAATTTTTTTATAGCTCTCATCGAAGTCAATTTGTTTGACTTTTCCAACATTCATACCACTTATAGTGACATTTGCACCAACAACTAAACCTTCTACATCTTGATATAGGGCATGAACAGTTTTTTCTTGTTTTAGAAGGGAGCTTCCCTTGAGATAACTAAAACCAAAAATAAAAATTACGATACAGCCTAGGATAAGAATGGCTGTTTTAACTTCGCGTGAAAGATTCAAAATAATTGTTCTTTAGAATGCTTCACAAATTTAGAAATATTTTCTTGAACAGCATCATTTTAAACGTTTCAGTGCCTCTTCTATCGTTATTTTATTTTCTCCATCAAAGGCTACTAGAAAAGCATTTTTAAAACCCTTGTTTTGAGCTTCTTTAACATACCTTTTCGCAGAATCGTATGAGCTACTTTTTTGGTAATAATACCGATACAATTTTCCCGATTTTTCAAGACTTATGGAGGTTAACCCCGTAAAATTAGAAGAAACGGGTTCGAATTTCTGTGGACGTGCAGCGAGGGGAACTGGGAATACAAGACTG
>VMCW01000144.1 GCA_008081175.1 Flavobacteriaceae bacterium | reverse complement strand
TAGCTCACGACAAAACGCTTTTGCTTAACTTCAAAAATATCCTGTCCCTGCTGGTCGATATATTTTTGAAGTAAATCCCTAGAAAAAGGTTCCGTTCTATTGGAATACTTCCACAAAGAAGAATCGTTTTCTAGCTGTAACAAAACATCGAGGTCCTCAGGTTCAAGTGCTCTCAGAAAAATCCCTTCCAATTTCATATGTCGATTGTTCCTGAAAAGACAAATTCTGCAGGTCCCAAGAGCGTTATATTTTCATAACCCTGAGGAGTTTTTTCAAATGCTACCTGCAATATCCCTCCCAAAGCGTAAAGCTTGATTGGATTTTCTCCTCCTAAAAGATTCCAATAATCTGCTGCTAAAGCGCTAGCTACAGCCCCTGTACCACAAGCGAGTGTTTCGTTTTCTACTCCCCGTTCATATGTTCTTATCTCCAGTGCATTTGTTTCAGTACGGGCTATAAAATTGACATTTATTCCTTCGAATTGAAACGCAGAACTGTACCGAATCGCTGCTCCCTCTTCTGCTGTATTGAGGTCTTGAACAGAATCGCGTAAAGTCACATAATGAGGTGAACCCGTATCTAAAACCAACGCTTTATCCTGTGTTTTCAATTCAGAAACTGAGGCCATTTCGAGTCGTACAAGTTTATCTGGAAGTACCTCAGCATGATGCAAGCCATCTATTGCCTCAAAACAGGTCTTGGTTTCAATGATTCCAAGATTTGCAGCAAAGGCCACAGAACAACGACCACCATTACCACAAAGTGTACTTTCTCTACCATCTGCATTGTAATAGACCATTTTAAAATCCGCTTTTTCACTGCCTTCAATCAGGATTAAACCATCTGCACCTACCCCTTTATTTCGATTGCATAAGAAGGCTATTTGATCGGTGGTCATGGTGCTGAAGTTACCAGTACGGTTATCGATCATGATAAAATCATTACCTGCTCCCTGGTATTTGAGAAATGCTATTTGCATGAAACAAAGATAGATAAATTTAAAGGGTGTTAAAGAGGCGTTAAAGCAAAATTGTCTTTTACAAAAATCCCTAATTTTGAATAAAAAATTTGAAATATGAAATCATTTATCAAAACCCTTTCAATCGCTCTTTTTAGCGCTTTTATTAGTCTTTTTATTTATGATAGGTTTGTAAAAACCAATTCAAATAATATTCAACACACTATTGAAACCCCAACTCTCATTCCTACAAGCTACAGTATTAACACCAACACTATAGCTGCAGAACGAACGGATTTTACGGAAGCAGCTGCAAAAACAATTGATGCGGTTGTTCATGTTAAAAACACCAGTTCTTCAGGGTCCAATCAACCTTCATTTTATCAATTTTTTTATGGAGTGGACGAAGCTCCAGAACGCATTGGAACCGGATCTGGTGTGATTGTTTCCCCAGACGGTTACATCATTACCAACAACCACGTAATTGAAAACAATAATTCCATAGAAATTACGACCAATAACAACAAGTCATACCAAGCTACTGTGATAGGATCTGATCCTGATACGGACATTGCTGTTCTTAAAATTGATGCAGAAGCAGCCCTACCCCATGTGTATTTTGGTAATTCTGATGCCACTCGAATTGGAGAATGGGTTCTGGCTGTGGGGAATCCATTTAATCTAAACTCGACCGTAACTGCTGGAATCATAAGTGCAAAATCCCGAGACCTCAACAAAAGAGATGGTATCAATGAGTCATACATTCAAACAGATGCAGCTGTCAACCGTGGAAATAGCGGCGGTGCCTTAGTAAATACACGTGGAGAACTGATAGGAATCAATACCGCCATTACCTCAATCTCTGGTGGATTTGTAGGCTACTCCTTTGCCGTACCAAGCAATGTAGCACGAAAAGTTTTTGAAGACCTTATTGAGTATGGTGACGTACAACGCGGTTTATTAGGTGTTATGGGTCAGGCATTGGACGCTGATTTTGCTAAACGCTTTAAGGTAGAAGAAACTGAAGGTTTTTACATCACTGACCTTGAAAAGGGATTAGGGGCAGATTTGGCAGGGCTCCAACCCGGAGATATCATCATAAGCGTGGACGGAATTACAATCAATAAATTTGCAGATCTCTCTGGATATTTAGCCAGTAAACGCCCTGGAGAAAAAGTAGATGTTGTTTACAAACGTGACGGATCTAAAAAACAGACAATTGTCCGTCTTGAAAAAATAAATCGTGATGTCTTTTTCTACATGGAGGTGCGGGAACTCACACCAGAACAGCAAAAAGAATACGGTACGGAGGAAGGTTTGTTTATTTCAAACATGAACAACCGAAGACTCTATCAAAATGGGATTGATAACGGCCATATCATTCTTGAAGTAAATGGTAAAGAAGTAAGTAAAATCTCTGATATTAAAGGCTACCAACCCAGCGATATTCAAAGCATACTTTTCCTAAGTCCTTCTGGTGAAAAAGAAAAAATCCTCTTACAATACTGATTGTTAAATGAGGAACCCCATTTAAAGTCGCAGCAGTACTGCGACTTTTTTTATTTTTGTTCGTACAAAATCGAAACAGATGCGAATTGACATCATTACCCTTTTTCCTGAACTTCTCAAAAGCCCTTTCGAAGCGTCCATCTTAAAGCGGGCACTTGAGTCTGGAAAAGCGGAGGTTCACTTTCACGATCTGAGAGCCTACAGCACCAACAAACAAAAGCAGGTGGACGACTACCCCTTCGGTGGAGGAGCAGGTATGGTACTAATGATTGAACCCATAGACCGTTGTATTGAGTTATTGAAGAACGAACGAGATTACGACGCTGTAATCTATCTTACCCCCGATGGAACCACCTTAAACCAACAACAAGCAAACCACTTGTCGACTTTAGATAACATCATTCTTCTTTGTGGACATTACAAAGGTGTAGATCAGCGTGTACGAGATCACTTGATCACTCATGAGATCTCTGTTGGTGATTTTGTACTCTCCGGTGGAGAACTTGCTGCTGCAGTACTCTGTGATAGCATCATTCGTTTAATCCCTGGAGTATTGGGCGATGAGTCCTCTGCACTAACAGACAGCTTCCAAGACAATCTTTTAGCACCCCCCATCTACACACGTCCTTCAGACTACAAAGGGCGGAAAAAACCTGAAATACTCACCTCTGGAAATAC
>VMCW01000035.1 GCA_008081175.1 Flavobacteriaceae bacterium | reverse complement strand
TTGAGATTTAACTAAAAAAATCAGCAAGACTGAGTAGCTTATTTTTGGGTTTAGATAAAAAGAGCAAGCATCCAAAAAATAATATTGTAATCATTTAATTATATTTTATAAGTTTGGAAAAAAATTTTGATGAAAAATTATTTTATTTCTGCACTGCTGATCTTTAGTTTTTTCACTACAAATGCCCAAAGGAATCGCGGTTACGACGTTGGTTCTAACGGGGTGTTATCGGATTCTCGTTTATTGGATATTTTTGAAAACATCAAAAATAGAGTGACTACAAAAACGGTTAATATGAACCAAATAAAGGGGAGTCCTTATTTTGATGAAAATTTCAAACAAGGTGAAATAGAATATTTTGGAGAAACACTCAAAGAAAATATTTTTTTGCGTTTCAATGCCTTTAGCGACGAAATGGAAATGTCTCCAAATCCACTAGCTGAAAGCACAGAAAACATTTTGATTAAAAACAATAAAGTTTCTTGTTCTATTGAAGGTGAAACCTACCGGTATCTTGGATATATTGCTGACAATCAACCTCCTGCTGTTGGTTACCTCAAAGAATTATTCAAAGGGAATGTTCTTGCTCTATACGAACGCAAAGCCAAAGTGTATATGGAAGCTACTCAAGCTAGAACCTCACTAGAACGTTCCTTCCCTGCTCGTTTTGTTGATAAAACAGAATATTATTATTCCATCAACAACGGCTCCTTATTGCAAGTAAAGCTTTCCAAAAAGAAATTGATTTCCGTTTTGAAGCCTTACAGTGCTTCGATTAAAACCTTTTTGGAAAATCAGGACAGCAAATTAAAATCACTAGAAGAAGTTATTCAGCTTTTCTCCTTTTTAGACCAAGTTTAGCACAACTTAAGTCCTTAGAAAACAATAAGTAAACATTTTTTGTTAAGATTTTTTTGCTTTTTTTTAAACTTTAAGCAGATAATTTTCACAATTTCTTAACATTTATTAACTATAATTACTAATTTAGCGCACCTAAAACTATATTTTTATGAAACATTTGTATTATTTGATGGCGCTCATGCTGTTTGCTCAAGTAGCGATAGCACAGAGAACCATAACAGGTAATGTTACCGATGACCAAGGTGTACCACTCCCTGGTGCAACGGTTTTGCAAGTCGGTACCAGCAATGGTACAACTACTGACTTTGACGGTAACTATTCGATCACAGTCGAAGACGGTGCCTCTATATCCGCTAGTTTTGTTGGATACGAAACTTCAACAATAGTTGTAAACGGACAAGATCAAATCAACTTTTCCTTAGCACAAGGAAACCAGTTGGAAGAGGTAATCGTAACTTCATTAGGAATTAAAAGGGAAAAGCAAGCCTTAGGGTATGCTGTTTCCGAAGTCTCTAACGAATCTATCGAACAACGTGCAGAAGGAGATATCGGTCGTGTATTGACTGGTAAAGCTTCTGGGGTTCAGATCACCAACCAAAGTGGATTATCTGGATCAGGTACGAGTATTGTAATTCGTGGATTCAACTCCTTCTCTCAAGGGAACCAACCTTTGTTTATTGTAGATGGTATTCCTTTCAGTAGTGAAACCAATGCTCAAGGTAGTTTCGTTGATGGAAACAACGGTTCTTCTCGTTTCTTAGACATAGACCCAAACAACATCGAGTCTGTAAGTGTCTTAAAAGGTTTAGCAGCAGCGACGCTTTATGGAACGCAAGGACGTAACGGAGTTATTCTTATCACTACGAAATCTGGTAGCTCAGCCTCTGGAGAAGCGAAGAAGAATGAAATCACAATCAACTCTTCTTACTTCAACGTTGATTTTGCTTCTATGCCAGACTACCAAAATCAATACGGTAACGGATTTGACCAAGCCTTTGGATGGTTTTTCTCAAACTGGGGTCCTAGTTTTGACGAAGGAGGACCTGCTGGATGGGGTGGACAATCTTCTATCAATGGTACTCTTTCTGGTACACCAGGATTTTTAAGACACCCATACACAACTGCAAGTTCTGCAACGGGAATTCCACAAATCCTCGATGCTCTTGGAATTGCTCCAGACGCATTATATGAGTGGAAGCCTTATGACAGTGTAGGTGAGTTCTTTAGAACAGGACATGTATTCAGTAATAACGTAAACGTTAGAGGTGCCTCTTCAGACGGGACTGTAAATTATAACATCAACTATGGTAACTTAGAAGATGTAGGGTTTACTCCAGGTAACTCTGTAAACAGAAATACCATAAGTTTTGGAGGTAACGCTCAACTTACAAACAAATTTGTTGTTGGTGGTACTTTAAACTTTGCACAAACTAAATTCCAAACACCTCCTGTAGCTGCTGGTTATGGTAGTAACGTAGGTGGTGAAGGAGCTTCTGTTTTTGCAAACGTATTCTACACACCTCGTAGTGTGGATTTGATGGGATTACCTTATCAAAACCCTGTAACAGGTGAGTCAATATACTACAGACAAAACAACTCCATTCAACACCCGGTTTGGACTGTAAATAATGCAGCTAACATCCAAAACACCAATCGTGTTTTTGGAGGAGCGAACATTTCCTACGGTATTAATGACAATTTAAACGTTTCCTATCGTTATGGTGTAGACGTTTATTCTGAAAACAACATTAACTACACAAACAAAGGTGGAAAAACAGGATCATTAGTAAACCAAAATGGTATTTATGAGACCTGGAACAATACAAAAGCAATTTACAACCACAACTTCAACATTAGTGGTGATTATGATATTGCAGACTTTGGTGTTACTTTCAACGTTGGGGTAGATTCTCGAAGCGATACTTTTGACCAAAACGGTACTAGAAGTACAGGACAGCAAGTATTTAACGTTTTGAGACACTTCAACTTCGAACAGCAAAATGAAATCCAATACTTTGAAAGAAGAAATATTGCAGGAGCCTTTGCTCAAACAGAAATCGACTACAACCGTTGGATTTATTTAACACTTGCTGCACGTAAAGACTGGGTATCAAACTTATCAGCAGAAAATAGATCAATCATCTATCCTTCTGCTAGTGCATCGTTTATTCCTACCCAAGCGTTCCCAGAAATCAAAAGTGATTTCTTGAGCTTATTGAAAGTAAGAGCTGGTTATGGAACTTCTGCAAACTTCCCATTTGGGTATCCTATTGCAGCGACGCTTAACTTAG
>VMCW01000008.1 GCA_008081175.1 Flavobacteriaceae bacterium | reverse complement strand
TTCCTGTCGCGCCGCGCGTCCCGTCGGATGCGGCCGGTTGTTGTTGGTTTCGTGATCTCCCCCCCCCCCTGCTTTTCTCTCCAATCAAAAAAAAGGGCGAGAATTCCCGATAAAATAATAGCTACTAGGAATCCATTGGGCTTCATACTCGTCTATTAAACATTGAATCTGAAATGCATGACATCTCCATCTTTAACAAGGTATTCCTTTCCTTCTACTCGCATTTTTCCAGATTCTTTCACTTTAGCCTCAGACCCAAACCGGACGTAATCATCATAAGCAATTACTTCTGCACGTATGAATCCATTCTCAAAATCACTATGTATTACCCCAGCTGCTTGTGGTGCTGTAGCTCCAACAGGAACCGTCCAAGCACGAACCTCTTTTTCTCCTGCTGTAAAATAGGTTTGTTGATTCAATAAGCTGTAAGCTGCACGAATTAGTTTTGAGGCTCCTGCCTCGTCCAAACCTAAATCATCTAAAAAAAGTTGGCGTTCCTCATAACTTTCTAGTTCGTTGATGTCAGCTTCTATACTAACGGCTAAAACTAACAAGGCAGACTGCTCTTGAGCTATGACTTCAGCAACTTGTTCAACAAAGGCGTTTCCGTTTTTTGCAGCTTGTTCATCTACGTTACAAACGTAAAGTACGGGTTTGTCTGTGATGAGTTGTAAGGGATTTACAAAAGCTTCCCTATCGCTTTCTTTCATTGCGATGCTTCTCACATTTTTAGCTCCTTCCAGCTCCGTTTTCAATACTTCTAGTATTTCTTTTTCTTTTTGAGCTTCCTTGTTCCCAGTACGAGCGGCGCGACCTACTTTCTCTAGTTTTTTTTCTACAGTTTCTAAGTCTTTAAGCTGAAGTTCAATATCTATTGTTTCCTTATCTCTAAGTGGATCAACAGATCCCTCAACATGGACAATGTTGTCGTCTTCAAAACAACGCAAAACATGAAGTATGGCATCTGTTTCTCTTATGTTTGCTAAAAATTGATTTCCCAAACCTTCACCTTTACTAGCTCCTTTTACCAAACCAGCAATGTCCACAATTTCTACAGTTGCTGGAAGAACCCTTTCAGGTTTGACCAATTCCGCTAGTTTTTCTAATCTAGGATCAGGAACGTTTACCACACCTATATTAGGTTCTATGGTACAAAAAGGAAAGTTTGCACTTTGTGCCTTTGCATTCGACAAACAATTGAATAGGGTAGATTTTCCTACATTGGGCAGTCCAACAATACCAGCCTTCATAAAAATAATTTTGGCAAAAATAAGCTTTCTTTTGGTTTAACTTTTACTTTTACTAAAAGTCGTTCAATGTCAAACACTGTCAAAAAATATTTAATTATTCATGCAGATGATGCAGGCCTTGCTGAGTCTGAAAACAGAGCGACTCAAGAGGGAATGCTCAAGGGTTGCATTAGCTCCACGAGTATTATGGTGCCCTGTCCGTGGTTTTTTGAAATGGCTCAGTTTTTTTTGAGAAATCCTCACCTGGACTATGGTATTCATTTAACCTTAACCGGAGAATGGAAAACCTACCCTTTTAAGCCCATTGCTCCCCTATCTAAAATCCCCTCTTTAATAGATAAACAAGGGTATTTCTTCCCCAAACGAGACCTAATCAGAGTACATGCTAACACAAATGAAGTTTATATTGAACTTAAAGCCCAAATTGAGACTGCTCTATCTATGGGGCTTAAGCCCAGTCATTTAGATTCACACATGTATACCTTAGGTCTGCGGAAGGATTTAATTGAAATCTATCAACGCTTAGGAAAGGAGTTTAATCTACCCATCCTATTAAGTAAAAAATTAATTGCTCATTCTGGAACACTTCTTAAAAATGACGAACTCCCAAAGGGAGCTTATCTTGAATCCATTTACATGGCCTCATTTCAAGATTTTGAAGAGAAAGGTTTATCTGCTTTTTATGACACTTTATTGGAGGAGCTTCCAAGTGGACTTTCGCTACTTCTAATTCATCCTGCTTACAGTAGTAAAGAAATGGAACAAATCACACTAGATCACCCTAATTTTGGTGCAGAGTGGAGAAATGAGGATGCTCTTTATTTTAACAGTGCACATTGTTCTGATTTATTAAAAAGAAATTCAATTGAATTAATTGACTGGAAACACCCCTTAGTTACTAATCTTCTGGGTGCATAAATCGTTGTTTTCCCAGTAAAATGTCTTCAGCTTCAACATGATCTTCATCTGGAACACAACAATCTACGGGACATACTGCTGCACATTGTGGTTCGTCGTGAAAGCCTTTACACTCCGTACACTTGTCTGGAACAATATAGTAGTACTCATCGGAAATGGGTTCTTGAAACACATCTGAATCCACTTCTTTTCCATTGGGTAAAACCACTTGACCTTTTAGAGAAGTACCGTCCTGATAGCGCCAATCTTCAGCTCCTTCATAAATCGCTGTGTTGGGACATTCGGGTTCACATGCTCCACAATTAATGCATTCGTCTGTAATGATGATCGCCATAGCAATTAAGTTTCCTTAAATTTGCTCAAAAGTAAGACCTTAATCCTTTTCTCACAAAAGAAATGACTGTAAACTCCAAACGCAAAGAAGCCCTTATAGCACTAGGTGAACATCTAAAAAATTACACCACCTCGGACATTAACTACATTGAACTTAATACTTGTATAGATCGCGCCCAAGCTGCAAATGGTTGGTTTACAAAAGAGTCTATTGAGGAAGCCATTCATAATTGGGGGGTAACTTTAAATGAGCAAGACATTACACAATGGAGTAAACCCTATAACTTCTCATATCAATCACAAAAAAGTATTGCATTGATTTTAGCAGGCAATATACCAATGGTTGGTTTTCATGATGTCATAAGCGTTTGGCTTAGTGGTCACAAGGCTCTTTTAAAATGCGCCTCAAAAGATGAACACTTACTTCCCTACATGGCTCGTTATTTAGAAGATTACGCTACTGAAACAGCCTTTACTTTCGTAGATAAACCCTTGAGTCATTTCGATGCTGTTATCGCTACAGGATCAAACAATTCTGCTCGATATTTTGAGCATTATTTTGGGGAATATCCCCACATAATTAGAAAAAATCGTAATGGTATAGCAGTTATAAGTGGAAATGAAACTAAAGAAGAAATGGAGTCTTTAGGAAAAGATATCCTTCAATATTTT
>VMCW01000116.1 GCA_008081175.1 Flavobacteriaceae bacterium | reverse complement strand
ATTTTTCTAACAAGCCCAACGCAATTAATCGCTGATTTAAGAACGTCCCTGCCTGAATATCTTCGTATTTCTTTGGATGATCTTTGTCTACGGTCTGAGGTAGACAATTCAGGGGCATCTCGGGCGTTGGATGCATGAAGAAAGGGAGTGAATATCGGGATTTCCCCCATAATTCTTTTGGTGGATTTACCACTCGGTGTACTGTTGAGGGAAGTTTGTTGTTTGTGAGTCGCGATAACATATCCCCAATATTGATCATTAATTCATCCCGTTCTGCAACAGCATCAATCCATTGGTTTTGGCGATTCAAGACTTGTAATCCCCCTCCTTGTGCTCCCATCAATAGAGTAATTAAATTGATGTCTCCATGAGCAGCTGCTCGAACTGCTTCCTTGGGAGGTTCTTTTATGGGAGGGTAATGTATGGCCCTTAAGATGGAGTTACCACCAGTAACATAGGCATCGAAGTAGTACTCATTTAAATCAAGGTAGAGTGCCAGAGCCTGAAGTAAAATTTTTGCGGTTTCTTCTAATTTAAGAAAAACGAGATTTCCAACTTTGTTAAAGTTTTCTAATTCTTTAACTAATAGGTTTTTAGAATACTTTCCTTCGAGAAAAGGTTTTGTTTTAAAATCTTGACCAAAATGCCAAAATTCTTTTAAATCACCTACAGTTCTCCCTGCCGCATGTTCTTTTCCAAATCCGGTGTATCCTCTTTGCCCTCCTCCATCTTTAATTTCATAGGTGGATTTAACTTCATTAGGCAACTGGAAAAAAGACCGAATTTCAGTATAGAGCTGTTCTTGTAAATCGGTTGTCAAAAAGTGCCCTTTTAGAGCTAGAAATCCTATTTCTTCAAATGCTTTTCCGATGTGTTGGATAAATGCTTGTTTACGAGAAAGATCCTCAGATAGAAAATCGTTTAAATCTGCTTGTGGAATTTGTTTCATAGAAAAAAAAAGCGGATCCATCGATCCGCTTTATAAATAGATAAGGAAAGCTACAGCGGACCGTGATTGGGCACCTGCTGTCTTGAATTCCTTAAATGATTATCATTAGACATAGACACCTCCTTTCATATTTTGTTAGACTTTACTGTTGTCACAGCACTTACTACTCATATCAAAGATAAAGACACTATAGAGGATATCAAATTATTTTACAATTTTTTTAAGCGTCAATCCTTGAACCAAAATGGTAAATAATACCACACCGTAGGTAAGCATTAAAATAAGGTCTTTACCAGAGCCAATTGTTTCAGGTAAATTTAAAGCTAGTGCAATGCTCAATCCTCCTCGAAGACCACCCCAGGTGATAATTAATGCCGTGTTTTTTTCAAAAGAATGCCTTAATGATAGAAGTTTTATAGGGATAAATACACCAATTCCTCTAGACAACACGACCACTACAATCATGATTAATATTATGAGGAGGTAGGAAAAAGCAAAATTTTGAAGAATCGGAATAATTTCAAGTCCAATTAAAATGAATAAGATCGCATTTAAAGTTTCATCTAATAAATGCCAAAATTTGTAGACGTAATCACCCATTACTTTTTGTATGCCAACGACTTGGTTATCTCCATCGATATTTTGATTTAAAAACAGCCCCATCATCACTACAGCCAGAACAGCTGAAAAATGGAAAATATGCGAAATTACCGGGACCAATAAAACTAGTGTAAGGGTGATTAAAACCTCTAATTCAACATATTCGTTTTCAATATATTTGACAATTTTCATTCCCATATATCCCATAGCTGCACCTAAAAAGATTCCTCCGATAACCTCACTAGCAAAAAGGGTTCCTACACTTTCTAAGGTTACATTTGCAATCCCTTCTGATTTCATGTTGAGTAAGGTAAGAAATACGACTACTCCAATACCGTCGTTAAAAAGAGATTCCCCTGCAATTCGAGTTTCAGTAATAGAAGAGAGGTTCATTTTTTTTACCATAGCCAATACAGCAATGGGATCTGTTGGAGCTATTAATGCTCCAAAAAGCAAACAATCAATATAATCTAAACCTAATGAAGACAGTCCCAAAACAGGGTGTTCAACCAACCAGTATAGTCCAGTTCCTACAGCAAAAGTGGAAAAGAGTACACCAAAACTGGCTAAAAGGAGTATGGTCCATTTGTCTTTCAATAGTTCGTGGACATCAACACTAATCGCACCAGCGAAAAGTAAAAAGGGCAACATAACATCAATCAGTAATACACTGAAATCAAATTCCTGTGTGAGTGTTGTTGCAAAAGTTAAAAATTCGGGATCAAATAAACCGACAATTAATATACCAGAAGACATTACGATTGCTAAAATCATCAACCCTATGGTTTGGGGAAGTTTGAGCAAGCGAAGATTTATAATTGAAAAAAAAGAAGCGAGTAACAAAAGCAGAGTCGCTAGTTCTAGAAAATTCATTAGACTATAGTTTTCTTAAAGTTAATCAATTACTTCTAGAGTACAGTTTTGAAATATATTTACCTACTAGATCAAATTCTAAATTGACTTTTTTTCCTACCTCTAGCTGTTTAAAATTTGTGTGCTCATACGTATAGGGTATAATTGCTACAGAAAATTGAGCCTCTTTAGAATTTACCACAGTAAGACTAACACCATTCACGGTTATAGAGCCCTTTTCTATGGTCATGTTTCCCTGCGCATTGTCATAAGAAAAAGTAAAAATCCAACTTCCCTCGAGCTCTTTTTTTTCAATGCATGTTGCTGTCTGATCCACATGGCCTTGAACAAGATGTCCGTCTAGACGATCTCCGAGTTTCATGGCGCGTTCTATATTGATCCAATCACCTATTTGAAGTTCACCGAGAGTTGTTTTATTCAATGTCTCCTGAATTGCGGTAACTGTAAAACAAGTGGTATTACAAGCAACAACAGTTAGACATACCCCATTATGAGCAACGCTTTGATCAATTTTCAACTCTGATGCAAGCTCACATTCTAGTTCTATATGAATATTATCTCCGTCTTTCTGGAGTTGTTTTACGCGTGCAAAAGCTTCTATAATTCCCGTAAACATGCTTATTTATTTAATTACATTTGCTTCAAAAGTAAGATCAAACTCATTCGTATGGGTGATTCAAGCAAAATAAGAGTAGGAATTTCCGTAGGAGATCCAAATGGAGTTGGTTTTGAAATTATCTTGAAAACGTTTCAAGACAAAAGATGTTTTGATTTTTTTAC
>VMCW01000191.1 GCA_008081175.1 Flavobacteriaceae bacterium | reverse complement strand
TCATGTAAACTACCGTCTCCTTTACAATTATGAGAGTGGTAGTTTTTTATATGATCTTTAAAGGCTTTTAAGTCTTTGATTGTATACTGTTTTCCGTAATCGTCTTTTATCTCTGTCATCTTTTATAATTAGAGTTCCATATACTCTACAACTATTTGTCCTAAATTCCAGCTGGGGATGTAATAGGTAAATACACTGTTTTCTAGAATTTCATCAAAAATACGTTGTTGTAAAACGGTAGAGTTTCCCGTTATGATGGTCAGTGAAAAAGGACCAGCTTCTTTTTTTTCTTCTAAGGTGTCTTTTACCTTTTCGAGGGCTTCTTTATGCCGAATACCGTGAAGATCTAAATGCACGATAGCAATCTAATTTTGAGATGGGTCAAAAATAGTCAAAAACAACACTTCAATTTTAATTTCTTTTCAAATACCGGTCGATATTAAACTGGTCTAGAGCATCAGAATCGCCGTAATACGCTCTTAGTTCGTTAAGTTTTTGATGTAAATTTTCTCGTACTGTACTATAATCTTGATGGTTGTAAACATTATTCATTTCTGAGGGGTCTTTTTCGAGATCATAGAGTTCCCATTCATCAATATCATAATAAAAATGAATCAGTTTATAGCGATCTGTACGAACCCCATAATGTCTTTTTACCATATGTACAGAGGGGTATTCATAGTAGGTATAGTAGATAGCATCTCTCCAATCGGAACTACTTTGATCTACAATTTTCCGAAAGGACTTCCCTTGTAACTCTTTGGGCGCTTTCAACCCTGCATAGTCTAAAAAAGTAGGTGCAAAATCTAGGTTTTGGATCATTTTATCGATACGGATTCCCGCTTTGATTTCTTTAGGATAGCGCATTAATAGGGGAGTGCGAAGTGATTCTTCGTACATAAATCTTTTGTCAAACCAGCCGTGTTCTCCCAAATAGAATCCTTGATCAGAGGTATAGACCACGATGGTGTTTTCCGCAAGTCCCTCTTGATCCAGATAGTCCAAAACCTCACCTACACCATCATCCACAGATTGAATGGTACGGAGGTAATCTTTGATGTAACGGTTGAATTTCCAAAGTGCTAGTTCTTTACCTTCCAATTTTTGAGCTCTCATTGCTACGTTTTTTGGAGTATAAGCAGCCAACCATGCGTTTTTCTGTTCTAGGGTAAAGCGTTCCAGTTCCCCTTCAAAACCAGTATCTCTTCCATAAGGGTCCGTAAGCATTTTAAAGTCATGTCCCCACCGCCCGTGTCCTCCATTTCCATGAGCAAGAGCGATTTGTTCTTCCGAAGCGGCAATAAGCATTTCTTGTGTTTTTGCAGCCGTACCTCTATTTTCATAGGTGTCAAAAAAAGTAGCAGGTGGATCAAAAGTTTTGTTGTCGAAAAGATTAAGGTACTTTTCCTCTGGCTTCCAATTTCTATGGGGAGCTTTTTGATGGTACAACAATAAAAAGGGTTTGTTTTTTTCTCTTTTATTTTTAAGCCAGTCAAGTGCCAGATTTGTAGTGATGCTGGTTACATATCCATTGATACGCTGCTTGATTCCATCAATGATGAAGTCGGGATTATAATAATGCCCCTGCCCAGGAAGTACTGCGGAATAATCAAAACCTTGTGGCAATCCTCGCAAGTGAATTTTACCCACTAAAGCAGTTTGATACCCTCCTTTTTGAAGTTGTTTGGCAAAATTGTCTTGATCCCAATTGAAATCTTGAATGTTATCTACTTTTCCGTTGACAAAGCTGTGCTTTCCTGTAAGCATAACAGCTCTACTGGGAGCGCAGATGGAGTTCGTTACAAATCCTTTTTCAAATAAGGCTCCCTCACGTGCAATACGATCTATATTTGGAGTATTATTTAAGCCGTGACCATATGCACTTATTGCTTGGTAGGCGTGATCATCAGACATGATGAAAACTATATTGGGTGGGGTGGTTTCTTCTGAAGTACAAGATAAAAGAAATAGGGAGAAAAGAATAAAACAGCCTAAAAAACGCATAGAAAAACGGACTTTGATCTCCTTTAAAGATAGGGATTTATCCTAAATCAATTATTGTAACCAAAGCGTTTCAGCTGTTGTGTGTTCGAACGCCAATTTTTGGCTACTTTGACGTAGAGCTCCAAGTGTATTTTTTTTCCAAAAAAATCTTGTAGTGACTTTCTCGCTCCGATACCTACTTGTTTTAAGGCACTTCCTTTGTGCCCTATAAGAATACCCTTTTGGGTTTCTCTCTCTGCTAAAATAACGGAACGTATTTTGATGATATTGGGTTGTTCGTAAAATTCCTCAGTACTGACCTCTACAGAATAAGGAACCTCTTTGTCATAACGTTGAAGAATTTGTTCCCGTATGGCTTCGTTAACAAAAAAGCGTTCCGGCTTGTCCGTAAGTTGGTCTTTAGGAAAGTAGGGAGCAGACGGAGGTAGTAAATCGATTAAAAGTTGAAGTAACTCAGGAATAAAAAAACCACTTAGCGCTGCAATGGGACATACTCTAGCTTTTGGAAAAAGGGCTTGCCAATGAGCGACTGTTTTTTCTACAATATCTTGACTGGAAAGATCAATTTTATTGATTAAAACAAAAAGAGGTGCTTTTGCCTTTTTAAGTTTTTCAAACAGCTTTTCATCTTTCAGCGCTGTTTCTTCTACTGTAACCATATAAAGCAACACATCTGCATCGACCAAAGCTTCTTTGACAAAATTCATCATGGACTGTTGCATTTCGTAGGCAGGCTTGATCACGCCAGGAGTATCAGATAAGACCATTTGATAGTCTGGTCCGTTTACGATACCCAATATCCGATGTCGCGTGGTTTGAGCCTTGGAAGTGATGATGGAGAGATCAGTACCAACAAGCGCATTCATCAAAGTGGATTTTCCCACATTGGGGTTCCCAATTATAGAAATAAAACCAGAATGGTGTTCTTTTTTTTGCTCCAAGTGTATTGCTCTTAGGGTAAAGGTAGGAATAAAAATAGGAGTGGTAACAAAGGAAAAAGTATCTTCTTTGAAGGAAGTGAGGCGAAGCATTCTTCGACCAGTAGTTTTTATTTTTTTACTAAAACAGAACTTGTAAGAATGGGTTAATTTAAGTACATTTGCCCTTCAAATCGCGAGGTAGAGCAGTGGTAGCTCGTCGGGCTCATAACCCGAAGGTCGCAGGTTCGAGTCCTGCCCTCGCTACTAAAACAATAAAACGGTTATACT
>VMCW01000032.1 GCA_008081175.1 Flavobacteriaceae bacterium | reverse complement strand
AAAGACCTTCTAAACTAAAGGTTGAAAAAGTAGTAAGGCCTCCGCAAAAGCCTATTGCTAACAGAAGATAAAGTTCTGAACGATGTTCAGTTGTTTTAAGAACCCATCCCAAAAGGAGACCTATTATAAAGCATCCTAATAAATTGGTTAGTAAAGTAGCCCATGGGAAAGAACCCTTTTGTGTAACTATCCATTTTGCCCAACGATATAAAAGTCGACTCCCTAGACCTCCCCCCAAAAAGACAAAAAGAATATTTTTCATCTTTGAGTAAGATATTTAACTAGAACTAAAAAGCAAAAAGCAATTAAAAAGCCAACAAGTACTTTATAACTTCCTTTAAAATAATTAGGTAGTCTTTTCTTATCACTTTGGTACGAATAAATTATGACACCAACAAAGGCGATGAAAAAAAACGCTCCAAAAATGAGTTGACCAAAAGAAAACATCTCAAAAATTTTTGTCTAAATTAGAAATAAATAACCCAATTAACACAATTAAGAATAATGATTAAAAAACCCATACAAGCAGTAACGAAGTTTCACAAGGCATTTGGTCTAGGGGTTGAGGAAACTCCAACAGCGAATCTCCCTAAGGCAATTAACCAATTGCGTTTTGAATTGATGAAAGAAGAAAATGAAGAATATTTAGAGGCTGCAAACTCGAATGATCTTATAGAAGTTGGGGATGCCCTAGGGGACATGCTTTATATTTTATGCGGAACTATTATAGCCCATGGGTTTCAGGATAAAATAGAGGCCATATTTGATGAAATACAAAACAGCAACATGAGCAAATTGGGTGTTGACGGAAAACCAATTTACCGCGAAGATGGAAAGGTTTTAAAGGGGCCAAATTACTTCAAGCCCAACATCGAAAAAATATTAAAAGAGTAGTTATTGAACAGCTACGGTCCAGTTATAAGGATCTTCTAGAGTATTATACTGTATGCCGACTAGGGTTTCCTTAAGCGAGTGTGCAAGATTATTACCTTCAGGAAGTTTATACGTTTTTCCTTTATAGGAGAAGCTGTTGATGGGAAGGACAACTACAGCTGTTCCGGTTCCAAATACCTCTTGAATGTTTCCGTTTTGGTGAGCTTCAACCAGTTCACTTACCTTTATGGGGCGCTCTTCGACTGGAATACCTTGGCTTTTAGCAATTGCTATGATGCTCTTTCGAGTAACACCATCCAGTATCCTGTCGTTTGTAGGGGCGGTTACCAGTGTGTTATTAATTTTAAAGAAGATGTTCATTGTTCCTGCTTCTTCTAGATATTCATGTCGTTCTGCATCGGTCCAAATGATTTGTTGAAATCCTTGCTTCAAAGCTTCGGAAGTAGGGTAAAATTGTGCAGCATAATTTCCAGCAGCCTTTGCGAAGCCTACTCCACCGTTTGCAGCTCTACTGTATTCTTCTGCAATTAAGACATTGATTTCCCCTCCACTGTAGTAGGTTTTAACAGGAGCACAAATGATCATAAAGATGTACTCTGATGAAGCGCTCGCCTGAACACTAGCTTGACTGGCAAAAACGAAAGGTCTTATGTATAAAGAATTGCCTTCACCAGGTTGGATCCATTTGTTGTCAAGCAATAAGAGTTTTTTTAATCCTTCAAAAAAATATTCCTTAGGAAACTCAGGTATTTGTAGGCGATGGGCAGAACGGTTGATTCTATTGTAATTTTCATCTGGTCGAAACAACCAGGTGCCACCCTTGGAGTCTTTGTACGCCTTCATTCCCTCAAAAACAGCTTGTCCATAATGAAAGACACTAGCGGAAGGATCCATAATCAAGGGTTGGTAGGGTTTTATTTCAGGTGTTTGCCATTGATTGTCATAATAACGACAAATAAACATGTGATCCGTAAAGATCTTTCCGAAAGCAAGATTATCAAAATCAACATCGTTGATTTTAGAGTTTGTGATTTGTTGTATGTTTATCACTTGGGTCAATATTTAATAGTAAAATTAGTTTATTTTGTCTCAATTCTACCTGCTAAAATTGAGAATTGTTTTAATTTTTTTATCCATTTAAAATATCTCAAAAAAAAAGGTGTTTTTTTAATTTTACTGAACTTATTGCCTTTTATGTCATGTTTAAATTATGAAGTTTTCAAAGGAAATAATACAAACACAAGACGGTTCTTTTACAATTAGGATAAATGATCTTAAAGAAACCTATCATTCCAAAAGCGGTGCTATAACTGAATCTAATTTTGTCTACATAGAAGCGGGATTAAATTATTGGTTCACGCAACATTCTGATTCACAATGTCGTGTATTAGAATTGGGTTATGGAACAGGTCTTATGACCTACCTGAGTTTTCTTGAATGTGAAAAGAAACTACAGACGGTTGATTATGTATCTTTGGAAGCGTATCCATTAAAGGAAGAACAGTTAAAGTCTTTGGAATACACTCCTTTTTTTGAGGATTTAGATCCAAAAATTAACTTTGATATTTTTTCTTGCCTCGATTGGGAGATGGCCCAAAAACTCTCTGATCATTTTTCATTAACAAAACACAAAATCCGTTTTGAAGAGTTCGAGGCCAATAGACTTTTTGATTTGATTTATTACGATGCTTTTGGGTCGCATGCTCAGGCAGAACTATGGGAACCACAATGGATGGAGAAGTGTTTTAGGCTTTTGAATTCTGGAGGCGTATGGGTGAGTTATTGTGCAAAAGGTAGTGTAAGAAGGGGATTGGAAGAGGCAGGTTTTCAAGTTTCTAGACTGCCCGGGCCACCTGGAAAAAGAGAGATGTTACGGGCTGTAAAACCGTAAATGTTTACTTTTGAAAAAAAATTAATCACTAAAATCTACACGTGTGAAATTACTGATAACAGGGGCCACAGGTCTTGTAGGAACAGCTTTAGTGGAGCAAGCCCTTTCGGAGGGATTTTCGATTCATTATTTGACGACAAATGAATCTAAGTTAACACAAATAAAGGGTGCCTACGGTTTTTATTGGAATCCTGCTTCAAAAGAAATTGATTTGGACTGTTTCAAAGGTGTAGATTGTATTATTCATCTTGCAGGGGCTTCTATTTCAAAAAGATGGACCAAATCCTATAAAGCTAAAATTGTATCTAGCAGGGTAGATTCCACCAGACTTTTGTTTTCAAGTATGCAAAAGTTACAGGACAAGCTGCAAGTGAAGCAAATAATTACTGCTTCGGCTATAGGAGTATACCCCTCAGAGCTTCATGAACTCCAAACAGAAACGACAGCGGTGACACCCAACTCTTT
>VMCW01000134.1 GCA_008081175.1 Flavobacteriaceae bacterium | reverse complement strand
AGTAACTGCCTTTGCCCGTGTTGCTTTGGTTTAATAAAACCGATACATTTTAAACTTAAAGCACCTTTCGAGGTGCTTTTTATATACCTTCACGACATGCCAAAGAAAAAATGTGACTGGTGTTTAGGAGATTCGCTCTACGAAAAATATCACGATACCGAATGGGGTAAACCTGTATATGACGATCAAACACTTTTTGAATTTCTAACCTTAGAGAGCTTTCAAGCAGGTTTAAGTTGGATCACAGTTTTACGGAAACGAGAACACTTTAGAAAAGCTTTCGATGGTTTTGACTACCAAAAAATAGCCGCCTATAGTACCTCAAAAAAAATGGAGTTGTTATCCAACTCAAAGATCATTAGAAACCGACTCAAAATAGAGGCCACCATAAAAAATGCTACTGCTTTTATCAACATCCAAAGTGCACACGGGAGTTTTTCAAACTACATTTGGGATTTTGTTTCGGGAACACCAATTGTGAATGCTTATGAAAGCTTGGAAGAGCTTCCCTCATACACTCCTCTAGCAGAGCAAATAAGTAAAGACCTAAAACAAAAGGGATTTACCTTTGTCGGTCCCACTGTGGTTTATTCCCACATGCAGGCCACAGGAATGGTCAACGACCACTTGGTAGATTGTTTTCGCTATGCTGAGTTGACCTAAAAAGGTAAATCGTCTTCTACTTCATTGGCTTCCCCTTCTGCAGGTTCAAAAGCTGAAGGAGGGGGCATAGGAGGCATCTCAGAGGGCGCAGCTCCTTCCGATGCGTCGATTTTCCATCCTTGTATGGAATTAAAGTATTTCGTTTCTCCCTGTGGGTTGACCCACTCTCTTCCCCTCAAGTTGATTCCAATTTTGACGTTTTGTCCTACCTGAAATGTGTTTAAAAGATCACATTTGTCTTGGATAAATTCAACCAAAAGGTGTTGGGGATACTGTTCTTCAGTGGTGACGACAACCTCTCTTTTACGAAATCCATTGTTGCCATAGGTTTTTGTTTCGTCTATCCACTTTATTTTACCTATTACTTCCATAATCTTGTGTGCTTAGAGCAAAAATATAAAAAGTTTTGAGTGGAGAAAGGCGCATTTCCTCTAATTTATCAAATTGAAGTATCTTCGTTTGGAACCTCTTTGTATGAAGCTACTGCAACACATAAAATCTCAGCTCAAGTATTCTTGGTTGTTGTTTGCTTTTATTCTTGTATTTCTCATTGTTTGGAATACAAACACCTTGCTTAGCAGTTTAAGAAAACAAGAAAGGAGTAAAATGGAGCTTTGGGCCATGGCTCAAAAAGAATACATTAAAACCCCCAACTTAAGCAATCTGACCTTTGAGGTCTTGCAGCGTTCTGGAGTGAACCCCATGATTCAGGTAGATGCCTCAGAGCGTATAATCGAAATTCGGAATATCGAATGGGATAGAGACAAAAAGGACTCTACTGCATTATATGCTCTGTTGTCTAAAATCAAAAAAGAAAACGAGCCTATTCTTATTCAATACCGAGATGAAACAGGTAGCTTACTCGTTGATCAAAAACTCTATTACGGCAATTCTGCACTTTTAAAAAAACTACAGTACTATCCCCTAGCCTTATTGTTGATTATCCTCCTTTTTGGTGCTGTGCTCTATTTCGTATTCAAAACTGCCCGTATTGCCGAGCAAAACAGGCTGTGGGCGGCAATGGCAAAAGAAACTGCACATCAAATTGGCACCCCTCTGACCTCTATGATGGGATGGATCACCTTACTCAAAGAACAAAGAAAAGAGACAAGCTCCTTACTTGAAATTGAAAAAGATATTGATCGTTTGCATGTCATCACCGAACGTTTTTCTAAGGTAGGCTCTGCTCCAGAACTTACCCTTTTAGATCTGAATGAAACCCTGCGAACCACCCTAAATTATCTAGAGAAGAGAAGTTCAGAACACATTGTTTTTGAGTGTATATTACCAAATAAGGAAATACTTATCCCTTTTAACCCACAGCTGATGAGCTGGACAATCGAAAACCTGATTAAAAACGGAATCGATGCTATGAAAGGAAAAGGAACCCTAACTATTGAGTTAATAGAACAGGAAAAACAAGTACAACTTCTCATTTCTGATACAGGCTCAGGAATTAAAAAAGAAATATTATCCAAAATATTCAAGCCCGGATTTACCACAAAAACTAGAGGCTGGGGGTTAGGACTTTCACTTGCAAAGCGTATTGTTGAAGATTTTCACAAGGGAAAGATTGGTGTGCTCGCAACTCTTCCAGGCAAGGGAACTCAGTTTCAAATTCTCTTGAATAAAACCTAAACCAATTAAAGTTGCACAAAGGCTGCGATTGCTTTTGCCGTTTGTTGCATTTCTTCGGGACTGAGGCTTACCTTTTTTTGAAAACGTATATCGTCCATTTCATCTAAAGGGATTAGATGAATATGAGCGTGTGGGACTTCCAGGCCTACCACGGAAAGCGCAATGCGTTTACAAGGCACCGCTTTTTTTAATGCTTTTGCTATTTTTTTTGCGAATGACATCAGCTCCAGGTACTCTTGCTGTGGTAAATCAAAAAGTTGATCCACAGGATTCTTTGGAACACACAAGACATGCCCTTTTGTATTGGGATTGATGTCCAAAAAGGCGTAACAACTTTCGTTTTCAGCTACTTTATAGGAAGGGATTTCTCCCGCAATGATTTTACTAAATAGTGTGGCCATCACGCACGTGATATGGATAGAATTTCCAATTCTATCTTCCCGTTGGGTACCTCAATTACAGCGACCTCTCCAACTTTCTTTCCTAAAAGCCCTTTCCCAATGGGAGAATCTACAGAAATTTTTCCCGTTTTTAAGTCGGCTTCGCTTTGTGCTACCAAAGTGTAGTTCATCTGAGCGCCGTTGGCTTTATTTTTTACCGATACCGAAGATAGCACCAGTACTTTGGAAGTATCCAATTCCGATTCATTTATTATACGAGCATTGGCAAGGGTGTTCTCTAGTTTGGCAATTTGCATTTCTAGCATCCCTTGAGCTTCCTTGGCAGCATCGTATTCCGCATTTTCACTTAAATCTCCTTTGTCTCGAGCATCTGCAATAGCCTGAGATGCTTTTGGACGTTCCACATCTTTGAGTTGGTTTAACTCCGCACGTAATTTTTTTAAGCCTTCTTCGGTGTAATAAGATACTTTACTCATGATTTATACGTTTTATATAAACAAAAAATCCTCCCAAGGGTGGATTTTAAATCAAAGATACACAATTGAGCCTTGTCAATAAAACATTTC
>VMCW01000018.1 GCA_008081175.1 Flavobacteriaceae bacterium | reverse complement strand
CTTTCTTTTCAGGATCCTTAATCGCTACAAAATGCCAAGGCTGTTGGTTTGCACCGGACGGTGCTCTACCCGCCGTTTCTATAATTTTTTCTATAATGGCATTGGATACCGGTTCTTTTGAAAAATCTCGTACCGAATGCCGTTTACACATGTGGATATAGTAGTCACTGACTACTTTTATCGCCTCATTTTTTTGTATTTTTACACGATTGGGAAGTGGGATTGGAACGTAGGTCATTAATTCCTCTCGAATTTTTAAAATATAATAAAACTAAGTACGTATTGCCTTTATGCATAGCCACATCAATTAAAAAAATGAACATCTTCTAACCGAATGCGTTCAGAAAAGGTCACGCAAGCAGTAAATTCAGATTTACAATGCTCAAAAACAAATTCTTTAAGTGCCCACCAATATTCTCCTTCATTCCATCGGGCAAAATGATGACCTATTTGAATAGGGGCATTGCCGTTTTCTCTCGCTTGCAAGAAATAACGCCTATACTCATTGAGCATCCTGGCGCCTGCTCCTAATTCTCTACCTTGGTCTAGCATTAAAAAGTTATAATCCATTGAAATAGTTTTACCATATTCTGTATTCAGTGAATTCAAAGGAAATATTATTACATCGTCGTATCGGTATCGGTACTTGGTGGAAAGTGCTAGGACTAAGGAAGTATCATAGATATACCCCATATCTTTAAGGGCTTTATACATTTCTTTATTATTAATAAGCAGCGGAGCCCGAAAACCAACTATACTATCAGCAATAGCCTTCCATTCATTTGGATCAGGGTCTAAAATCTCATTTATTTGATAAGCATTTCGAAAAAAATATTCAAATTGGCGTAACTCCGAAATCCAGTCTTCATAAGTAAATTCACTACCATCCCAGTGGCCGTTCCCATGTCCTGCAATCTCGTGCCCTTCCCTGAAAGCTCTTCGAAGCATATTTAATCTACTTTCAACCCTAGTTTTATTCCCCCCAAAACCTACATCCGATCGTCCACGCTCGCGCCTCGGAGGATTATATAAGTTTGCCAATGAATCTTGCAGCAGATGAACTCCCACGATGAAAAAGGTGAATTTAACATTATTTTCCTGAGCAAAATCTAAGGTTTCCTCCCAAACCGCTATATTTTCGCTACCATCTAACGCTATATTTACAATTAGGTTGGAACTTGATCTTGAATTGGGATCGTAGTTAGGTTTTATTTTTGTATCAACCTCCATAAAAGAGATATTCTTTGCAGAATTATAATTACCATCTTCCTGGTTTTCGCTTTTTTCACTAACTCCTGTTATTCTGCATGAAGCCAACATCAGGAAAATAAAAAATACCAAACCTCGCAATATATATCTTAGGGTCATATTCATATTAAACGGCCAATCAAATTTCGATAACCACGAGTTACTATCTAGACTTAACGGGATAGATTCTAAATTAAAAATTGTCTAAATTATTGAAAAAATTGAATTTTGGAAAACCATTCAGACAAAGCTGAATTTGAGATAATGTGCCATTTTCAGTAAGCTCCATGATATATTTTTCTTGGTCTTTTTTACTTTTCCAAATTTCAAAAGTAACGGCTACGTTTGGATTATTATCGGAAATTGAAAAATAGATTTTTTCACATCCATTCAACTTTCTGGCAAGAGGTAACGATTTATGAAAGATAGCTATCAGTTCATCAATTTTACCTGGCGCACAGGGGAATTCAGAGACGCACGTTATACCCAAATTAACCTCCATAAAACTTAAAACTAATTAATTTCCAGATAATTGCTTAACTCCTGTAAATTAGAATCAGGAGGCCAAGAGCAATTAACATAGCACCCACAATCATATTCATATTAGGAGCAATTTTAAAAAACACAAAATCATTTAATATAACCCAGAACGGAACCAGCAAAGTGTACGCACTCACAACGGGGGCTGAAAGTCTTGGCGAAGCATAATTTAGGCAAGAAATCGAGCCTATACTTGCAAAAATAGAAAGATAAAATATCACCCAAAAAACTTCGAACGTAATTTTATCTACGATGAATGATGACTGCTGTAAAATTAAAGATATTGCGAGGATTATCGAACCTGCGGCTAGTACTCCGAGTGTAGTCACATAAATATTTTCACCTTTGAACAGTTTAGGCTGTATGATTGCATATGAAGCGTAACAAATGGTTCCTACTAGAAAAATTGCTTCGCCTTCCTCAAACCTGAATTGAAAAAGTCCGTTAATCGATCCCTCAAATATTATCCAAAGGGCCCCCATGCCGCTCAAAATTAAAGCTGCCCAAATAAGAACTGGAGACGATTTTTTAAGGAATAGCCGTTCAAAAAGTGCTGCAAAAAGTGGAAGTAGCGTAAAAATCGCAGCAGTTGACACCGTAGTTGTATATTTTAAAGCCACAAACATAAAAACAAAATATATGGAATAAATTGCGCCCAGTACAAAATAACGCCAGATATTTTTCAAATGATGCGAATAAATACTTTTATTGAAATATAGTATTACTCCCAGAATTATAGTCGCTAACAAAAACCTATAGAATGTTAACAATTCAGGACTTATTTCATTTGCAATCAAACTTCCAAAAGTAAATGATCCGGAAACAAAGATAGAAAAGGCAAGCATTGAACAGTGACTAAATATCTTTTCTTTCTTCAAGTAATTCAATGATTTACGTTAGAAATAACGCCTAACCTCCTGTATTCATGCAAGTAGCTATAACCATAAGCCGCCAAGAGAAAAATAGATTTTTGTATAGTTCTAAGCTGTTACAGGGCCAACCTAAGTTGGCCCTGTAACCTTTTTTTCATAATACTCTTAACACTAGGAAAGTAGCTAGTTTAGAGCTGCGTCTGTTATTTCGTGTGTCCACGCACCCTCAGGTTTTTTAGTAATAACTGGATCAGATCCGCCTGCAAGAAGTGTTGCTACAGTTCTATCAAAGTCTGCAGGATCTAAACTTCCATTGGATCCTGCAGTGAGTTTCGCAATCTCACCCATCATGCGCTTCTGATGTTTCTCAGTTTGTGCACCTGATGCATCATTATCTAAAACTATTTCAGCTGCTTCGTCTGGATTTGCCTCCGCATGCTTCCATCCTTTCATGGATGCACGTACAAATCTGACCATTTTATCTTTGAATGCAGGATCTTTAAGGTTTTCCTCGAGAGCATAGATGCCATCTTCTAAGGTTGCCACGCCCTGCTCTTCATATTTAAAGGTCACTAACTCATCTGGCGAAACTCCAGCGTCTATTACTTGCCAGTATTCATT
>VMCW01000066.1 GCA_008081175.1 Flavobacteriaceae bacterium | reverse complement strand
GGCTAAAGAAAACAGAAGGTTATAGCACGTAGTTATTAATTAATCTTTGTAAATTACTTTATGATTCAAAAGCAGCTCTTCGATCAAACAGTAGGAAAGCTCCTAATGTTTTTCATTTCACTCCTTTTTTTACTGTCCTGTAAAACGGAGATGAAAAACAAAGTTGAGAGTCCAGTTCCCTCTATTATTAGAACAAATTTTGGAACGACAAAAAACAATGAAGCTGTTTATCAATATACCTTGAAGAACAGAAAGGGTATGCAAATTTCTATTCTCAACTATGGGGGGATTATAACTTCTTGGACAGCAAAAAACAGAAAGAATGAGTTTGATGATATCGTTTTGGGATTCGATAATTTCACAGATTACGAAAACAAAAACCCCTATTTTGGAGCTATTGTAGGGCGTTATGCAAACCGAATTGAAAAAGGAACTTTTGAATTGAATGGAACGCAATATCAGTTGCCTGTTAATGATAACACTAATCATTTGCACGGAGGGTTAAAGGGCTTTGATAAAGTAATTTGGGAGGTCAATACTCTAAAAAAGGATTCCATGGTAGGTATGGAATTGAGTTATACTAGCCCAGATGGAGAAGAAGGCTATCCGGGTAACCTCAACGTTTTTGTAACCTATGCTTTAAATGACGACAACGAATTGTCGGTAACCTATAAAGCAACAACAGATCAGTCAACGATTGTAAACTTAACTCAGCATTCCTATTTCAATCTATCAGGAGACTTTAACAAAGAAATTCTCGATCATGAAGTTGTGCTCAATGCAGCTTCTTTTTTGGCGGTTGACGCTACTTTAATTCCTACTGGAGAAATTAAAAATGTAAAGGGAACACCTTTTGATTTTACCGCTCCCAAGAAAATAGGAAGGGACATAACAATTGAGGACCCGCAACTTAAATTTGGCTTGGGATATGATCATTGTTGGGTGTTAACCGATCAAAGTTCAGAAAACAAGTTTGTAGCCTCTGCTTATGATCCAGAATCTGGAAGAATGCTTGAGGTATATTCTACAGAACCTGGAGTACAATTTTATACTGGAAATTTTTTAGATGGTAGTTTAGCGAGTAAAAAGGGAGGTTTCTACAAGCACCGAACGGGTTTTTGTTTGGAAACACAGCATTTTCCCAATGCACCAAATGAACCTGCTTTCCCTTCTACTGTTCTAAATCCAAATGAAGTATACGAATCCCAAACCACCTATAAATTATCTGTAATTAAATAAAAAAAGACCACATGTTGAAAAAAATACTTGTACTGCTCTTTGCCCTTTTTCTTATACAATGTCAAAAAACTCAGCCAAAAATAAAAGGTTCTCGATGGTCTGAAGAAAAAGCATGGGAATGGCATCGAACAAATGGTTGGATGGCAGGGACAAATTTTAATCCCAGTACATCAATCAATCAATTGGAGTTTTTTCAAGAAGCAACTTTTGATTTAGAGACCATAGAGCGCGAGTTGAGTTGGTCTGCAGAATTAGGCATGAAAATGCATCGTGTTTACATTCACAACTTGCTATGGGATCAAGATTCGATTGGCTTTCTAAATCGGCTTGATCGTTATTTGGAAGCCTCAAACAAATACAACATCAAAACTATGCTTGTTTTATTGGATGATGTTTGGAACCCTGTACCCAAGCTGGGTACACAACCCGATCCTGTTCCGTTTGTTCACAATTCAGGCTGGGTACAAGCTCCAGGAGCAGCAATTTTAGGAGATAGTTTGAGACATAATGAATTGAAAAACTACATTAAAGGGGTAGTACGTCATTTTGCAGAAGATGACCGCGTTGTAGCATGGGACCTTTACAATGAGCCAGATAATGTAGCAACTCAACCGGGCTTGAAAGAGAATGAAATTCAAAACAAAGCCCTTTTTACCTTTTCTTTATTAAAGAAGGTAGTGGGCTGGGCTAGAGAAGTCGATCCTTCTCAGCCTCTGACCATGGGTTTGTGGAAAGGAAGTAACTGGGGAAAAATAGAAAAATTGAGACCCTTGGAGCGATTTATGGTAGAAAATTCAGACGTGATCTCTTTTCATAGCTACGATGGTCCAGAAGCTACTCTAGAAAAAATTATAGCTCTAAAAACCTACAATCGCCCAATAATATGTAGCGAATATCTAGCAAGAACCAATGGAAGCACCTTTGAAACTATTTTACCCCTATTGAAAGAAAACGAAATTCATGCCATTAACTGGGGGTTTGTCTCTGGAAAAACCAATACGATATTTCCATGGTCTTCTTGGACAGAAGAGATGGATTCCATACCAAAAATATGGCATCATGACATATATCGAATCGATAAATCACCCTTTTCAGAAAGTGAAATTGCCTTTTTAAAAGCTACTTTAAAATGATGTAATTTGATTTTTATTGCGTTGTTTTAAGCTTAACAAGGTCGCATTATCTCTTTCTATTGGATCCAACAGGATGCATTTTTAATTCATTAGGGGTAGAAGTGCTCTAATTTAAAATTTTCTACTAGAGGTTTTGTTAGTAGGAAGTTTGTAATGTGTTTTGAAAAAAACTTCATTCTCTATATCTTGGAGTTATTATTAACCATAAATCAATTAATATGAAAAAATTATTTTTATTATTTACTTTATTTGCAGTTTCTCTGAATGCGCAACATTGGTATTCTATGGATATTAATGTAAAAAAGGGAAGACAAAATGATCTTGTAGAACTTTTTGATAATTATTTAGAAAAATTTGGAACTAATGGAATGCAAGTGTTTTTGTTATATAATGATATAGGCAATCATAAGGAGTTATCTACACATCAACTTGTTTGGCTTGGAGATCTTCAAACTATAAGCGATGGATTAGGAGGGAAATTTAATAATGGCTCTGATTCTACTTTATTTTGGAAAAGGGTATGGGAGATGGCGGAATTTGTTCAAGATTATACAGGTGAATTTGTAGCTCAGCAAGGAGATGTAACAGATGTATCAAATAAACTTCAATTTGTTTGGGCTGTAAAGGCAAATAATCCCCAAAAAACGATTCAAGAATGGACTAAAGCAATGAAGAAAATTAATCCTAAGAATAGTGCTCATATGATTTCTGCTCCCGTTTTAAATGCCGGATTTGGAGGTGCTAATTTGTATGGATTGTCATCGTCTAAAGATTACAAGAGTATCTTAGATGAACTAAATATGATTTGGAGTTCAAAAGAATGGTCCGAATTTCAAGAAAATCATGGTGGTTCAGAAATATTAATGAATTTTTCAAGGCAAATTGTAAAATCTTGGAATTAAAACTATTTAACC
>VMCW01000048.1 GCA_008081175.1 Flavobacteriaceae bacterium | reverse complement strand
CACCATTTCTTTGTCGGTAAGCAGTAGGCAGGTATTGATCAAGTGTCCATTCGGCTACGTTACCATGCATGTCATAGAGTCCCCATGCATTCGGTTTTTTTGTACCTACTTTATGGTACTTTTCCGAGCTATTTCCCGCATACCATGCATAAGCATCTAGTTCGCTCGAATCGCTCCCAAAACTGTAGGAAGTGTCACTCCCTGCTCTACATGCATATTCCCACTCAGCTTCAGTGGGTAATCGGTAAAAATGCCCTGTCATTGCAGAAAGCCATTCGCAAAATTTGACTGCTGCCAATTGGGTCATACAGATGGCAGGGTAGCCTTCTACTCCCATTCCAAAACTCATCTCCACATAAGGTGTTGTAGCTCCCGAAACCGCATCTACATCAATCTGAACCTCAGATTGTACAGTTTTGGGAACTTGGTTAGCATCCAGCTCTCTACTTACAAACAGATTGTATAAATCCCAGGTTATTTCGTATTCACTCATCCAAAAACCCTCTACGGCAACTTGGTGTTGAGGTCCTTCATCTCCAAAATGACCTTGTTCTGAAGAAGCACTCCCCATTTGAAAAGCACCTCCATTGATAGGCACTAGAGTAAAAGACAAGTCGGTTTGGTTTATCCTGTCTGTATATTTTTCTTGGGAAAACAGCATTGAGTTGAAAAAAATAATACTGATGACCACTATTTTAATTTTAATTGAAAACAATTTATGATAGTTTAAATTAAATTTATTAAAACTATTAGGTGTGCTTTCTTTTTATAGACAATTCTTGTGCTAAAACCAACCAATGTCCTGCCTGTTGAACCGATTTGGGTCCATCGCGCATAAACTCTACCAAACCTTTTTGTTCTGTGGTTAAATTAGCTTGAAGCTCACAAGTATAATTAATGACACCTATAAAACAAATAAAAGATCTCATTCAATTTTTGGTTTAGTTAATGTAAGAATAGTTTTAAATAAGTCAAAATACTTTAAGTTTATTCTAATTTTGACGAATTCATCAAAGAATAAAATTGAACTCCAATACACTCCAACTAGAAACTAGTCCTTACCTCCTTCAGCACGCTCAAAATCCTATACATTGGCAGCGATGGGAGGAAAAATTGTATAAAAAGCAAAATAAAGAACAAAAGCTAATCGTAGTAAGCATCGGATATTCTAGTTGCCATTGGTGTCATGTAATGGAAAAAGAAACTTTTGAAGATTCAAACGTTGCCCAATTCATGAACAAATACTTTGTTTCAATCAAGGTAGATCGAGAAGAAAACCCTGAAATTGACACCCTCTATATGACCGCCACTCAGATGATGACAGGAAGTGGAGGATGGCCCCTAAATGTGGTTTGTTTACCAGATGGTCGTCCTGTTTATGGAGGAACCTACCACACCAAAGAACATTGGCTTGACGTATTGGGTAAAATTCAAAGACTCTACGAAAACGATAAAAGTCAACTCGAAGAATTTGCGGATCGGGTAGAAAAAGGGATTCAAGAAGTCAATCGATTCGGTTTTACCGAGGAACAAAAAAGGGACACCCTAATTTTGGAAAACGAAATGAAGTATTGGTCCAGACAATGGGACAAAATCAACGGAGGAGAAGAACGTCAACAAAAGTTTATTACTCCGGTAAAGTTTCAATACATCCAACAATTTAAACAGTTAACTCAAGACCAAGAAATTCAAAACTATTTTGATAACAGCTTGGTCAACATTGCCAATAGCGGAATTTTTGACCATATTGAAGGCGGTTTTTATCGCTACACCGTAGACCCAGAATGGAACATTCCCCACTTTGAAAAAATGCTCTATGATAATGCACAGCTACTGGGTTTATACGCAAATGCTTATAAGCAAAATAAGAATCCTCTATTCAAACAACGGGTTTATCAAACACTCTCTTTTTTAAAAAACCGCATGTCACATTCCGAAGGCGGCTTCTACTCAGCAATCGATGCCGATAATGACCAGGGAGAAGGACGCTTCTCTGTTTTTAGCCAGGAGGAACTAGAACAAATCACGGGAGCTGATTTTGAATTATTCTCGGATTATCACAATCTAACTGTTTTTGAAGAAAAATATTTTCATCTCAAACAAAATCCTATTGATGAGGCCTTCTTGTCCCGACATCAAATCACACGGGAAGCACTACAAACCAAAAAGGAACTGTGGCACAAGGGTTTAAAAGCACTAATGGCAAAGAGAGACTTTCCGTTGATCGATACAAAAATCCTTACCTCTTGGAATGCACTTTTGGTTGTGGGATTGGTCCAAGGGTACGAAGCCTTTGGAGATTCACTCTTTTTGGAGGAAGCTAAAACAACCTATGAATTTTTAAAGAAAAAAAGTTTTAAAAAAGGGCATTTGTACCACACCTATCAAGAAGGAGTTCCCAAAATTGAGGGCTTTTTAGAAGACTATGCTTTTTTAATTCAAGCTGCCTTGACACTTTACAAAAACACATTTGACCTAAGCTACCTGAACGAGGCATCACAATGGACAGAATCCGTAATTCGGGATTTTAAAGACCCAGAATCTCCCTTTTTTATGTTTACCCCCTCACCCACGCTCTTTTCAAAAATCATAATCTTGGATGACAATGTTATTCCATCTCCCAATTCGGTCATGGCTGGAAATTTATGGCAATTAGGAAAGTATCTAGACCAAAAAGAATACCTCGATCTGGTAGACCAAATGATTACAGGGATTCTCCCTTATTTTTCAGAAGGCAGAAGCAGTGACTACAGCCTGTGGTGTCAATTGATCGCAAATTTATACTACCCGTTTTGTGAAGTAGTCATTGTAGGTCCCAACGCTTCTAACTTAAAAATTGAACTCTTAAAAAACTATCCTCCAAATATGCTCTTTCAAGGTTCCACAAAGCCTAGTGACCTTCCTCTTCTTAAAGACCGCTATTCCAAAGACAAAACTTCAATCTATGTCTGTCAAAACAAAACCTGTTTACGACCTGTAGAGACCGTCTGGGAAGCTTTGGAGCAAATTGAATTCTTTGAATAGATCAGCCTTACTTTAAAAAGTAAAAATTTTGCTATTATAAAATAGAACTAAAATGGGCTTTTAAATTATGGTTCAAAGAATCACCCCAGAACCCAATAACTCCTTCCCCTGATACCAGGCTACAAACTGCCCTGAAGTAATAGCAGATTGAGGTTCTTTAAAAACTGCATAAAGTCCTTCCTGGGTTTGATAAAGAGTAGCTTGCTGTAAGGGTTGGCGGTAGCGAATACGTGCTTGAACATCCAGACTGGATCCCACTTCTAT
>VMCW01000110.1 GCA_008081175.1 Flavobacteriaceae bacterium | reverse complement strand
TCCTGTAATTTCAATTGTTATAGGATAGCCTGCTGGTGGACCGTTTGCATCTTTTTCTACAGAAAGTGCGACACCCGGGAATTTTCCATCCAATTGTTGCTGTATGTCTTTTCGCAAAGCCTCACTCGAGACTCCCCCTCGCATTTTAAACTCGCGCATGGTGAGAGTTATTTTTCCTTTATGGGGCAGTTCATTGGTATTCCCATTGTCAATAAAAGGATTTCCAGCACCTTCTCCCACCTGAGCGACACCGGACTCGACCAATAAATTGAAGCTATCTTTATTGTACTGAGGACGTCCAATGACATTGTAAATTTCTTCTTCTATTCTCCGTGTTGTTTCGTTGGTCTTTTTGATTGCAGTTCCCTCAGGATATTCAATAAAAACAAGGATTTGCTTGGGTTGGTTTTCTGGGAAGAACTCAACGCTAGGAGGGAATATGCCCATGAGGGCAAAGGAGGTAAAAAGCAATAAAAACGTTCCTCCTAAAAACAGGATTGGTTTATACCCTCCCAAAGCAAAATTCAAGAATTTTCTATAGCTGTTTTCCAAACGAACTAAGAAGCCATTTTGAAATGCCAAGGCCCATTTTTTGATAAAGAATTTATACAGCCAAAACAGGGCAGATGTCAGAATCATGATGTTTCCAAAAACGCGTACTCCAGGTCCACCAAATAATAGAAGAATGCCGAGACCCCCCATAATAAAGGTCAAGCGCCAGAGTGATTTTGTGGATATTTCACGATCAGAAATTTCCATAAACTGGGAAACCAACATTGAGTTAAAAAAGATAGCAACGACGAGAGAAGATCCCAGTACTACGGAAAGTGTAATGGGGAAATAGATCATGAACTCACCCATCAAGCCCGGCCAAGCACCTAATGGGACAAAGGCAGCAATGGTGGTTGCCGTGGAGACAATAATAGGGAAGGCGATTTCTCCAATTCCTGCTTTTGCTGCTTCAATACGGGACATCCCTTCTTTCTCCATTAATCGATAAACATTTTCAACCACCACAATTCCATTATCCACTAACATTCCCAATCCCATCACCAAGCCAAAAAGAACCATGGTATTCATAGTATAACCCAGCGCAGAAAGGATCATAAAGGACATAAACATAGACATGGGTATTGCAAACCCTACAAACAAGGCGTTGCGGAATCCCAAAAAGAACATCAGAACGGTAACTACCAATAAAATACCAAAGATGATACTGTTGACCAGTTCACTTACTTGATTTAAGGTCATATCCGATTGGTCATTTGAAATTGTAATTTCTAAATCGGAAGGGAGTCCTATTTCTTGCGGTTTTGCCGTTATTTTTCGAATGTCTTGAGAAGCCAGAATTAAATTCTTTCCTCCTCTTTTCACCACATCTAGTAAAACAGCTTTTTTTCCAAAGGAACGCGCAAAAGAAGTAATTTCTTTTTCCTTAAAGGATATTTCTGCCACATCTCCTAAATAAACAGGTCCACCGTCTGTTTTAATGACAAAAGACTTGAGTTCTTGCGGGTTTAGTATTTCGCCTGTCAAGCGAATATTTCGCCGTTGTCCTCCCATTACGATGTTTCCTCCGGATAGGGTAGAATTTTCCCTGGAGATGGCTCCCAGGATGTCATTAAAGGATACTTTAGCAGCAGTCATTTTGTAGATATCTACTGCAACTTCTACTTCAAAGGTTTGTATTCCCCTGATGTTTACCTCTTTGATTTGTGCCAGTTGTTCAATTCGGTTTTCCAGTCGTTCAGCATATACTTTTAGTTGCTCAATAGGGTAGTCACCTATAAGACTGATGTTTAATATGGGTTGTAGTTCGGAAAAGTCCAGTTCAAAAACATTAGGCTCTACTTTAGCATTGTTAAAAACGGGCCAATCGGGACCTGCTGTAACTCCATCGACCAAATCTTTGGTCTTTTGTTTGGCATCATCTATAGTTATGTTTTCGTCAAACTCAACTTCTATAACTGAAAAATCTTCTGAGGAGGTAGAACGAATTTCCACCATATTGGGAACCCCTTTCAACGCTTCTTCCAAAGGATCAGTTACAATACGTTCGATATCTTCTGCCGTGTTTCCAGGAAACACAGTACTTACAAAAACCTTGGTATCGTTGATCTCTGGGAAGGCTTCCCTAGGCATTGAAAAGTAGGAAGAGATCCCGAGTATAAAAAACAGAGCCATGATGACATAGACTACCGTACGGTGTTCTATGGCCCAAGAGGAGAATAAAAATTCTTTGATTCTGGGAGTATTTTTTTGTTTTGCCATTATTCTAAGATTCTTTTAACTTTTTGATCAGCTACCAAAAGGCTTACCCCTTCGTCAACTACCAGCTCTCCAGGGGTTATTCCTTTGATGATTTCGACGAATTCATTTTTGGTTTTCCCTAGTGTTACCAGGCGTTGTTCCGAAGTATATACATTATCTGCTTCGGGTTGTGTTAGAACAAAGACATAGGATTGTCCTTGCGCATTTTCACGAACAACACGTTGGGGAATCATAATCGCTTCCGGGTTGGTATAATCGACTATGCTCAAACGAGCGTTGAGATTGGGTTTGATCATTCCTGAAGGGTTTTCTAAAGCAGCCTCAACTCGAAAGGTCCTGTTGCTCGGGGTAATAAAGTTTCCTGTTTGGTGGATGCGTGTAGTTTGGGTCTGATTTAAAACAGGAATTTTCACCAGTGCCTTACTTCCTTTTACAATACTAGTTAGGTAGTTTTCAGGAACATCGGATTCTACAAACATGCTGTTTAGGTTTATGATTCGCAATAGAGGAGTAGCCCCAGGCACTAAACCGCTACCGACTCGAGCTGGGATCTCGTCTATTATACCATCAAAAGGAGCATAAACTTTTGTTTTTGCTAGTTGTTGTCGAATTTGGTTAACTTGTTTTTGGGCAGCTTTGTAGCGTGTTTGAGCTTCTAAAAACATCATTTCAGATCCTATTTTTTGATCCCAAAGTCTTTGTGTGCGTTCATAACTCGTTTTGGCCAATTCCATTTGAAGTGTCACCTGCTCCAGCTGATCTTGAATACCTGCATCATCAATTACAGCCAAAAGACTTCCTTTTTTTACTTCTTGCCCTTCCTTTACATTCAGCTTTAAAAGACGTCCAGCAAATTCGGGATAGATCAATACATTTTGACGTGTTTTGATATTTGCTTGTACTTCTACAGCGTGCTCAAAAAGTTGCGTTTTCGTTTCAAAAGCAGTAATGAGTATGCGTTTTTCACTGCCTCCAAGTGCTTCAATAGCATTGTTTACTTGTTCTAATTTAAGATTGAGTTCGTTTAACTGCTTTGAGTA
>VMCW01000163.1 GCA_008081175.1 Flavobacteriaceae bacterium | reverse complement strand
CAAACTTAAGCCCGAGCTGCTTGAAAAATGCAGATCATGGAATACCGAAGTAAGATATAGTGAATAATTTATGCTTATAAGCATTCAATTAAAACTAAACAAAACGATTCACATAGTTTTCCATAATTTCTTGATTACCCGAGCGCGGTTCTGGGTTGATATTCTTTTCTAATACTAACTGAGTAATGTCCCCCAAGCTACTACCCAACATTTTCAAAGCTTCAGGTTTAGACCAATCCTGGTATCTTTCCTGTAATTTCGCCTCAAGGCCCCCATCATTAATCATAGCTTCAGCGGCTTTTAATCCACGTGCGCAGATATCCATTGCCCCAACATGAGCAGCTATGAGATCGACCGCGTCTATTGATTGTCGTCTCAGCTTGGCATCAAAATTTGTACCACCAGTTGAAAAACCACCAGACCTTAGAACGTGATAATATGCGAGGGCGACTTCCGGAACATTATTTGGAAACTGATCCGTATCCCAGCCAGACTGGTAGTCATTTCTATTCATATCAATTGAACCTAACATTCCTTCAGCCGCTGCGAGAGCAATCTCATGTTCGAATGAATGTCCCGCTAAAATTGCATGGCCCTGCTCAATATTTAACTTTACCTCTTTTTCTAATCCATATTTTCGTAAAAAACCTATGCATGTAGCTACGTCGAAGTCGTATTGATGCTTTGACGGTTCCTGTGGTTTCGGTTCAACTAAAATTGTGCCTGTAAAACCAATTTTATATTTATAGTCCACAACCATGCTTAAAAAGCGCCCCATATTGTCGAGCTCTTTGGATAAATTCGTATTTAATAAAGTTTCATATCCCTCGCGTCCTCCCCATAATACATAGTTTTGACCACCCAATTTATGTGTAGCATCCATACAAGACTTTACAGTTGCCGCGGCAAAAGCAAAAACATCGGGATCAGGGTTGGTGCTTGCCCCAGCCATCCATCGTCTATGACTGAACATGTTAGCTGTACCCCATAACAATTTTGGACTATCTGAGTTCATTTTGGAACCGATATAGTCTGTAATCTCGTTTAAAGTAGATAAATTATCCTTGAAATTTCCCTGATCAGGTCGAAGGTCAGCGTCATGCCAGCAAAAGAATGGAACTCCTAAAATATCAAACATTTCAAAAGCAATGTCGGCCTTTAGTCGCGCCCGTTCCATATTGTCCTGTGGATGCCATGGTCGTACAAAAGTTGATCCGCCGAAAGGATCACCGCCCTCCCACGCAAAGCTGTGCCACCAGGCTATTGCAAATCTAAGCTGCTCTTCCATTCTTTTGCCAAAAACAATTTCGTCAGGATTATAATACCGGTATGATAAAGGATCACTGCTTTCCGCACCCTTGTATTCTACTGGACTAATGCCGTTAAAAAATTCAGTCGTCATTTTCAATACCCATTATTATGCCCAATCGGTCAAACAGAAATTTGCATTCGAACAGCCTTATTGAGGCAGAATTATGCACTTATGTAAATTTTATTATTTTTTCTAAACTTAGTGAAGTGGTTTGAGAGTTTATAGTCAAGGCATAGAAATTTTAATCGCAGACCCATCCGTAGTACTGTAAGCAACAGCTACTCCAGAACCAACATTTATGCCTGTAACTGAAGAAATAACAACTTGATGAGTTACCATCAAAATTCGATTTTTTTCGTCCAAATGTTCAAGTTTTTGCATTAATTTGCGTAGAGTTTCTTTTTTATCATAGTGGTCCTGAAAAAAAGAGTTCAAACCAGAAAACATAGTTATTTCACCTATATCCATAAGAGTTGCTGTCTCAATACAACGACACCACTCGCTCGAGTATATTTTCTCGAACAAAACCCCCTCCATTTTAAGCCTTGTACCAATAGATATTGCTTGATCTCGCCCCTCTTGGTTTAGGTTTCTTTGGGTCTTACAATCACTAATATCAAATTCAGAGGGATCACCGTAACCAGGTGCAAGAGCGTGACGCAAAAAAATGACATTGAACTTTGGTTGATCTAAAACTTCCGACCAAGAAATAGTATCTGCGCTCGAAATATTTCCAAAAAGACATATTTTAAAAATTAATATAGTTGTCTTAAATATTCGCATACGCAAAATATCCTATTTTGAATTAAAACCTATACCAATATTATAACTCAGAGAAGCGTCGCAACAAATGCAATTCAAGAAGTCCATCGAAGTTCTATGCTCATTTATTGTAAATATTTTGGTGATGTTGATATGCTATTTTACTCTGCCTCAAACTGCTAGAGCCGAAGTATCAATCATTGGATCTAGCGGCAGCACAATAAAAATTGAAAAAATAGCGGTATTTGATGAACCATGGGCTTTAACATTTATCAATGAAAATGATCTATTAGTTTCAACCAAAAAAGGTAAACTTTGGTTGGTAAAGAAAGATGGAACAAAGTTTTTAATAGATGGTTTGCCAGATATAACTTATGGGGGGCAAGGCGGCTTGGGAGATATTTTACCCCACCCTAATTTTAGCCAAAATAGTCTTGTGTATCTATCTTTTGTTGCATCCGAAAACAATGGAAGAACACGTGGCGCGAAAGTTATCCGAGCGAAATTAGAGAACCTTATACTCCGCAATCATCAACTAATCTGGGAACAACTACCAGAAACGAAAGGAAGAGGTCACTTTTCCCATCGCCTAGCTTTTGGCCCAGCAGGAAGTTCCCATAATGGAATGCTGTTCATCTCATCCGGAGATAGACAAATTATGGATCCGGCACAGAGTTTTGATAATAATTTGGGTAAAATAATAAGACTACACGATGACGGACGTATACCAAACGATAATCCTTTTAAAGAAATGGGATTTCCAGCGAATACTATATGGTCCTTAGGTCATCGAAATGTTTTAGGGATTTCATTTGCACCTAACAATAATCTATGGGCTAACGAAATGGGGCCCTTACACGGCGATGAATTGAACTTAATTTCTAAAGGAGAAAACTACGGGTGGCCAATAGTTTCTGAAGGAAATCATTACAATGGCAAGCACATCCCAAGCCATTCAACTAACGATAAATTCACTCCACCAATAAGATATTGGGTACCCACTATTGCCCCTTCATCGTTGGCGTTTATGCCGATCGAAGAAGGCAAGGAATGGTCAGGTAATGCATTTATATCTGGACTAAAGAGTAAAGCTATATTCCGGCTGAATATACAGGACGATCAGGTAATCCATGAGGAAAAGTTTTATATTGGAAAGCGCATACGTGCAGTAACAATTAGCCAGGACACCACTATAGGGGCAATAGAAGACGGCGGAAGGGGGAGACTTCTAAAGTTAAAGGGAGAGGAAGGCCCGGAGTAAA
>VMCW01000124.1 GCA_008081175.1 Flavobacteriaceae bacterium | reverse complement strand
ACATTTGGTCCAAACTTAGTGGACGACGACCCCAATGCAATGCTTAATCTGCATCCCACTGTCCAATCAGTGCCAGTGAGCAGGTACAAAAATGGGGTGCTTCCAAAGTTTTGAAACATACATAATTTCCTTGAGCATTGAGACCTTAAGCATAGTCCTAGCACCTCATTTTTCTTTACTTATCTCTCGTATTAAACTTTCAGTTTTTCTTTTCGAAATTCCAAAGTGTTTTCGTAGGCTCTCAATATGCTTAATTTCAAACTCGTCTAAAAAACCATCTTTCAAAGCTTCACGTATCTCATCTTCGAATTCTGCCTTGCGCCTTTCCATTTGGAGACTGAAAGAGGAAGCGATGATACCCGTTAACAATGCGACTACCACGACGCCCCCCATTGCGGACACTACGGATATAAGTTTTCCTAAATTGGTTACTGGAGTTACATCACCGTAGCCTACCGTAGTGAGTGTTATCAAAGCCCAATACATTGAGTCAGGTATTGAGTTAAAATGAGATGGATGATTTTGATGTTCAGCAAAATATATTAATGATGAAGCAATGATAAACATCACGATGAATATGTAACCGGCTGCAATAAAAGAGCGCTTTTCTTCGCGTATCGCTTCAATAAGATCCGTCAAAGCAGAGTTGTACGTCGATAATTTTAAAATTCGTAACAGGCGAAGGGTCCTAAGGATCCGCAAATCCAAACCAGGTAACAAGAACTGCAAATAAAATGGAGCAATCGATAACAGATCGATAATGCCATTCAAAGAACCCACGTACTTCAATCGAGCCGTGCTTTTAGACTTTTTGTCTGATTTGAATTTGAGGGGAGCAACCCACAAACGAAGTCCGTACTCGATAGAGAAGATAGAAATAGAAAATATTTCAAAGTATATGAAGAAATGTCGATATTGTTCATGCAACGCGTTAACAGACTCCAAAGTGACTGCTATAATGTTTAAAATGATCAATAATGAAAAAAACTGGTCAAACCTTTTACTTAAATAATCCCCAAAGGATGCTGGATTGAGTAATTGAAACGTTCGTTGCTGGATTTTGGTATACATCTACTCAAGTTCCTATGAGCCAGTTCTATTGTGACTTTACTAAATAAATTTCGGAAAGCCACGAAACAATGCACCTTCAGATTTTAGAGGTGTACGATGCATAAAAGTGTGAATTCCGGTATTTCAAAGGCATGTGTAAAAATTACGCTATACTATTGTTATTCATAATTAAAATTATTTTGGCACGATGCATGCTTTGATACGTTCATGAAGAATGTGTCAAAAATTTCGCTTACTAAAGTGCTGAAGCTAAGCAGTTTAATCGCACTTTTGGCTGGCTTGTGTTTTATCTGGCTGAATATTTTTAGCCAAGTTTATGAGCGTTCTGTAGATTTACCAACGCCCCTTACTTACTCAGAGCTGTCTACCGATCAGTTCAATTCCTCATTAATTTTGCCATCAAAGTTACCAACTCCGAGCACTACAAAAAACACAGATGCACAATTTGTTTCTGAGCGGTCTGTAAACAAGTTACACCAGCCAACCGAAGAAATATCGCCCGCGGCTTTAGCTAACGATTACTTTATTTATCCAATATCCGATCAAGTATTAGATCAACTACTCTCGCTATCTAAGTTCTCAGAGACAACTATATCTTCCTTCCAGAAAAACTATAGCTCTGATCAGATTGGAGATACTGGCGATCAATTATATTCAAACTACAAAATGTCCCTTGAATCAAAGATCCCTCAGTTTAGTCTGTCTTCCAATTACGCGAGTTTCTTTTCAGTAACATTGATGCAAGATAAACTCCCGCCAAACATTCCATCTGAAATCAGTCATTTTTCTGTTAAACGAAGTGTAATCGCTAGCATCCGACCGAAGCTTCGCCCAGAAAATGTCAATAAAGGAATAAAAATTGCTGTAGGTTATTTTTCGCAGCGCGAAAACGTTACAAAAGCAATCAAAACCGTGGAGATGACTGGCTATCCATTTCAGAAAACTCCAATGGGCACTGGTGACGCACACTTGCTAACTTTAGGGCCGTTTACCAGCAAGACGAATGCGAAAAAGGCATTGGAAATAGCAAAAATAATAGGTTTTGAAGATGCATATTTTCTGAATTAAAAATCTATACAATCACTTCAAAATGAGTGTAATCAACAATAATCAAAAGCTCTACTTTAATCTTTTTGACCAAACTGATTATTCATACTATCGAAAATATTACTCAAAGTTACCTCTTTGGAGCAATCTTGAAAAACATCTAAGTTGGGCTCCGCAATAAATTCCTCACCATCCATACTGACCAATGAGTATTTTGGCGCCATAACGACTTTCAATTCGTGGTCCCGAGCAGCTCTAATAAATGCCTCACCGTGTTTGAAAGGCGCTATTTTTCCAGTTGTGAGGTTTTTCAAAGCAAAGGAGTTCAAGTCTAATTCACAATTTGTCTCCAATGAGACACGTGATATGAATTCGACAGGCTGGTCGTCTTTAAGAACTTGAGTATTCAGGTAAATAGCAGCGCCCGATCCAATCAGAAGTATTGTAGCCAGTTTAAGCATAATTTGAGTCCTTTATGAGAGCTTAACAACCTGAGTGAACTATTTTCAAACCTGACAAATTTATTTTTCTACACAAAACGTTTTTTCATGTTTTAGTAATTTGTGCTCAAAAACAGATGTTTTGCCCAAGTAATTGTTACAAAATGACAGAAAATCTTCCAAGTTTTCATAAAAGATGTTTGATTTTGAGATCTTCGGAGTATTAGAAATCATAAGGTTAAAAATGAGTTTTTCTCGAACATACTTAAAACTCGTGAGCAATTCATTTCTCATGAAATCACGCCAAGTATTAACGCTCACACCTGGCGCGTAGTTAAATGTTCCAGATATGACACAAAAATCACATGGTGCATGCAGGTTTGAACCTAAACGAAATTCTAAATTCTCAGCAGTAATATTTTTTTGACAATATTCGACTAGTTTATCAGCGATGTCATATCCAACGTATTTATAAGGCAAATTAGGATACTTTTTATTCAAAAATTCTGAGAAGCCGCCGTAACCACAACCAATATCACTGATCTGAACATCACGCTTTAATTTCTTTCTAAAGATGTGTTGTGCAATCATTTCGAAACGAGCCATTTGTCGGTCTTTGCAAAACCAAAGACTCGCTTCTAATTCTGGACCATAAGTCTCAAAACGTTCATTATAAACTGAAGCAATTTCTCGCTCAAGGACACCACGAATTTCCATTAATTTATCCCTTGATCAAGTCTTGCAATGTTATGCTGTTTCCACAGCGGTCCCTGATACCGATACAATGACGTAATT
>VMCW01000036.1 GCA_008081175.1 Flavobacteriaceae bacterium | reverse complement strand
AGAGCTTCGGATTAGGAATCCAACGTTTTATCCGCTTAAACTATGGGAGCGTTTTTCCGAGACTAAACAAGGAACCAAAAGTCTGTAAAAATATGCTCCACATCTAATCTGACAATCCATTTCTCAACAGCCACAGCTTTTTCTGCGATAATAGTTGAAGCCAGCCGTTAACTTCACACCTGTTTCTGACTCACCATCTTCAAACGATCTAGAGTGCACATCCACTCTATAAGCAAATCCATCCAGATCATCCCAACCAAAACCAAATATTTGTCGATCATAGCTGTTACTATCTTCTATCTCTAACAAAATTATCCATCTGATAGCTCTAACTTCAAAAACAATTTGAGAACTCGTATAAATCTCCTCACTTGCTGCTAGATTTGTATACTCCAACTTCCACTGCTCCGGAACACTCCCTTGTATAAAACCAACCGAACTGCTTGCAACAGAATAACCCGTCTCATCAAGTGTTTTTTCACTAGTCAAGTAGCTTGCGTGAAATCCACCGATCTTTAACCCAAAACCTAAATCGCTGCTTGACTGCTCAACATCTCCACTTTGTGATTCGGACGAATAACCAACTGTTAAAGCTTTGCCAAATTGATAGGACCCTCTAAAACCTGTTTCTTCAGTCGTATTGTTGTCTATATAGCCAGTCTCGTTTACGTAATCAGCTTCAAGACCATAACTCTGACCAATAAATGAAAATCCAACTTCCTGCCGAAGAGCTCTCCCAGTATTCAATGAACCATATCGAAAATTTCCGGTTTCACGAAGAACTGCACCTATCGGGTTGACATGGCTTTGATTTGTTGACAAATAAGGTGTAGCGTATTGCGCAAATATAGGTTCAATTACACTAAGAATTAAAACAAGAGAAACAAGTAACTTTATCATATTTTACTCTGTAATTTTCTCGAGGTTTTTTCATATTTTTATAAGTTTATTAAATATTAAATAATTCGAAAACCTTTACTAACACTACTAGTAAACTGAATTTTAATAATTGCAGAACTGACTGACCTCTCAAATTAGCCTGAGCGAGCATTGCGGTTGCTGATTCTGTCATGATTTGGTTACGGGTGAATGCGGTCATCTCTTCTGCCATATCTGCATCACGAATGATTGACTTGGCGCTTTGTACGTTTTCATGAGCAATGCGTAGGTAATTTAGATTACTTTCCAAATTATTTTTCTGGAAGGCACCTATCTCCGCACGCGTTGAAGACACTTCCTCTAGAGCTCGATCTAGAATACGCATCGTATCCTGGGCTTTAGTGGCGCCAGTAACATCAATCTCAGCCACTGATTGAAAACCACTGAGATTTTCTACTCCTGTACCTAAATTACTTGTGCGCATGTTGCGCAAAGCAAGTGAAGTTGTTTGCTCAGCGTTTGAGCCAATTTGAAACACCAATGAGTTTTGGCTCACAGTCACTGTACCAGCTAGAGCACCTATACAATCTGCCAACTCAGCTTCTGACATTTGAGGTAACCGATTTCTTTCTCCTCGGTGAATCTCAGCTACCTGAGTCTCTTCTAAATAACTTTCTGTTGAAGTATTTGATGGATGTAAATTCCCAGGTAATGAGTGCCCCTTGTATCTGATTGCCAGACCTTCTGTATTTGAATTACCTGTATTGCCAGTTAGTACCTGCCCGCTTCCTGTAGCTTCTTCTCCATTGATTTCTCCGGCTACATCTAATCCATTTTCGATAGTATCGTAAATATTACTTTTTATTGAAAGTAAGCCCTCTGTAGAACTGGAAACTTTAAAGGTATAATCACTCCCAAACTGTTGATGCCTCAAAGTGATATTCTGAGGAATATTTGGGTCAGTTCCTTTTTCAGAAGCACGTATCAAATCGATATCTAGTCCCGCTTCCTTGATTGCAGCACTTAATGCGTTAAGGTTTGTTTCAACAGTCTCTCCCTTAATCGAATGAAAATTGACAGTTTTTGAACCCTCAATAATTGTTATTTGTTCGCCTTTATCGATAATTTCATTTGTCAACGGAACGGAACCACTTACTTCAGCTCGGCATGCTGCTTGAGCAATATATACATCATATCCAGTTGCTCCAGAGCTTTTCGTAGATTGTGTGGCACCTACAAATTCCAAGTTTTCACCAGAAACTACACCTGAGGCACCTTTACTCCCGTCGAGTAGATTTTTCTTACCGTACTGAGTGTTCTGAGCGATACGGTTTACTGTGGCAAGAACGTTTTCGATTTCTTGTTGATCAGCTCGCAGCATGAATTCATCATTTACTGCCTCGTTAGCTGCATGAACTGCTAATTGACGAGCATTAATCAATGCTGCACTAACTTCATCTAACGCAGCTTCAGCTGTCTGTACGAGTGAAACCCCAGCTTCAGAATTATCTATAGCCTGCTCCAAACCGGCTGTTTGTGACCTCAATCGTTCACTGATTACTAAAGCAGCTGGTCCGTCAGCACCTCGATTGATCTTAAGTCCTGAAGACAAGCGCTCCATAACTTTTACTTGCTCAGTGCTGTTGATCAATAAATTCCTGTGTGAATTAATCGCAGGAATATTTGAGTTGACTCGGATCGTCATTCTTCAATCCTTTTCATTCTTTGAAATAAAATAAACTTACTTAATCTAAATAAATTTTACTTTTTTTATTACCTTCTATTTCAAATAATATTTTTTATTAAATATTCTATAAGGATCAATTATAAATAATTTATATAACAAAATTCTTGGATAAGTATTTTAAGTAGTGTTGATTATAATTGATCAAATTTTTCTATAATTTTATGATTTTATAACTAAGTAATTTTTTTATATGAAAATCTTAAATTAACAACTCATCATTTTATCTATTCAAATCACATTCTTTTCCGAGAGTTATTACAATTACATTTTTTATTCGAAGAACTAACGAAATAATACCTTTATTTTATCCGTTCGAAATACCTCTTCTGCAGTACTAATCTATATACCCAGTGCTTCCGCTGCTATCTCAATAAGTCTTTGCCAGGATATTACTCAGACTAACTGAAAAATTACAATTATCTTAAACACACGGCTACGCACCATCAGAGCAAAATATTCAAAACCGAGATCAAACCACCTAATTTTCGACTAATACATTACTTAGCACAGTTATACTGTAAGATGCTGAACTACAGTACACTCAAAGTGATTTTTAAAATCTCTTTAAAACTACTTTTCTATACAATGAAAAAGCATAATTTTTAAAAATTTTATTCAGAACTAAATAAAAATACTACTTTGAAAGAGTCGGCCTATAACTTTCTTCTGTAGGAACATACTAAATCCCATTAGTAGAAAGATCAGACTTCATTACAAGAATCCATTGGCTGAGTTTTTC
>VMCW01000031.1 GCA_008081175.1 Flavobacteriaceae bacterium | reverse complement strand
TATGGTCACTATGGACCATTTTTCATCCGTATGACCTGGCACGCAGCCGGAACCTACCGCACAGGAGATGGACGCGGAGGAGCTGCAACGGGTGCACAGCGATTTGCCCCGCTGAACTCATGGCCAGATAACGGGAATTTGGATAAAGCACGTAGGTTACTTTGGCCCATTAAAGAAAAATATGGCAACAAACTTTCCTGGGCAGACCTTCTTGTTTTGGTAGGTAATGTAGCCATTGAGGATATGGGAGGACCAAACCACGGAACTGTACTAGGTAGAGAAGACATCTGGCAATCAGAAAAAGATATCTACTGGGGTGCAGAGGACGAATGGCTGGGCGACAACCGCTACGGTGACACAAGACAATCCCTAGAAAATCCACTTGCAGCAGTGCAAATGGGACTTATTTATGTCAATCCTGAAGGTCCAAACGGAAATCCTGATCCAGCCTTATCTGCTCAGGATGTTCGAGAAACCTTCAAGCGCATGGCAATGAACGATGAAGAAACAGTAGCGCTAACAGCAGGAGGACACACCTTCGGTAAAGCACATGGTGCTGGTGATGCCGCTCTTGTAGAGGCAGAACCCGAAGGAGCACCTATGGAACAAATGGGACTGGGGTGGAAAAATAAATACGCTTCAGGACTAGGTGTACACACTATTACAAGTGGTATAGAAGGTCCTTGGACAACAAACCCAACTCAATGGGATATGGGATATTTGGAACTACTCTTCAAATACGAGTGGGAATGTAAAAAGAGTCCAGCAGGAGCGTGGCAGTGGCATCCCATAGACTGTGCAGAAGAAGATCTCGTACCTCAAGTTGATGGTAGTAATGAAAAAGTACTCCCCATGATGACAACTGCAGACATGTCATTAAAAACGGATCCTAAGTATAAAGCTATCTGCGAACGGTTTTTAGCTAATCCTGATGAATTTGGTGAAACTTTTGCACGTGCGTGGTTTAAGCTCTTACACAGAGATATGGGACCTAAAACCAATTATGTTACAGGAGACTACAAAAACGTAGAATACATCTGGCAAGACCCTACTCCAACGGGTAAAATGCTTACTTCTAGCGAAGAAAAAACCCTTCGTGATGCCTTGGCAAACTGTGGTTTAAGTAATCAAGAAATGATTTACACTGCTTGGTCTAGTGCGAGTACTTTTAGAGCATCTGATAATCGTGGTGGTGCCAATGGAGCTCGTATTCGTTTAGAGCCCCAAAAAAACTGGGAAGTAAATAAACCTGAACAACTAGCCAAGGTACTTGCTGTATACGAGACACTGGCTGAAAAACACAATACTAGTGTAGCAGACGTCATCGTCCTTGGAGGTGCTGTAGCTATTGAAAACGCTAGTGGAGTTACCGTTGAGTCAACTACTGGTCGTGGTGATGCATCTCAAGAAAACACAGATATTGATTCCTTTGAATTGCTCAAAGCTAAAGCTTGTGGTTTTAGAAACTATTCAGAAAAAGAATTTGCTGTAAGTCCCGAAGAGATTTTGCTTGACAAAGCACAATTGCTAGGACTCACACCAACTGAAATGACAGTTTTAGTAGGAGGTCTACGCGCAATGGGTATTTCCTACACTGGCGAAGGAGTCTGGACCGAAGGAAAACTTGACAACTCTTGGTTCAAGAACTTACTATCCATGGATGTGACTTGGAGCAGTACAGGCTATAACAGTTATGTAGCCAAAGATCGCAAAACAGGAGAAGAGGTTCGAACAGCCACAAGAACAGATCTTGTCTTTGGTTCTAATTCTGAATTGAGAGCTCTTGCAGAATTTTATGCTCAAGATGACAGCAATGATAAGTTTGTTTCAGACTTCATTTCTGCTTGGAATAAAATCATGAATGCAGATCGATTTGATTTGAAGTAAAATTTCACTAAAATTAAGTGTACAAAACCCGATTTATAATCGGGTTTTGTTGTTTTTAATATCATTTTTTCTCGATCTAATCAGAGTGTAACAACTTACCTTAGCAATCTCATTTTAATGCTTTTCTTTGCAATTGAATTCGTATTTTTGTTTAACAAAGCAAACGAATGCCAAAAAAAAAGAAACGAGAACCTACAGATCCAAAAATCATTCGCCAGCGCCAAGTACTGTTTGGAGGAGGGTTGTTTTTGTTAGCGTTTCTTTTAGCCCTCGCTTTCACATCTTATTTACTTCATTGGAAAGCAGATTACAGTACCCTTGATGCCTTTTTTGATAAAACTGTCGCAGCAAAAAACATTCTCAATAAAATTGGAGCTGTGGTAAGTCATTTTTTTATCTACCAAGGGGTTGGTTTAGCTGCAGTTTTCTTTCCATACCTTATCGGGTTAACAGGTGTTAAACTTTTTTTTGATCAAAAAACCAATACCTTACTATCCAATTGGGGTTGGGGTATCGCTCACCTACTTTGGTTTTCACTGGCTTTGGGATATTTTTTTCCTAGTGAGCCACTCTATTCTGGAATAGTTGGCTATGAAATCAACTTGTTTTTTAGTGCTTATATCGGAAGAATTGGAATCTTAGCAGTATTACTCTTTTTCTTTCTATGTTTTATCGTGATCGAGTTAGAATGGACCCCAGAGAAAATGAATTTGTGGTGGAAAACTATTATTACCAAAACCAAGGATGCTCCTACCAATGAAGAGCTAGAGAATGAAAATACTCTTTCCATGGAATTTGAAGAGTCGAAAAGTGAAATGGAAGAAGAAGTTCCCTCTAGTACTGAAAGTGAAGCGCTGCTTGAAGACGAAATTACTTCTTCAGACCCTGTTATGGAATCAAAAGAAAACCTCGTCATGGAGGTAGAAACCTCAGAGGAAGAAACACTAGAGGATCAATTAGCAAAAGGACTTGTTGAAAAACAAGGTTTTTTTGATCCTACTCTAGAATTGAGTAACTATAAAATGCCTACCATAGAGCTTTTAAAAAATTATGGAGACAGTAGCATTACCATCAATCAAGAGGAGCTTGAAGCTAATAAGGATAAAATTGTTGAAACACTAAACAATTACAAAATTGGGATATCCAATATAAAGGCTACAATCGGTCCCACAGTTACCCTTTATGAAATTGTACCCGATGCGGGAATTCGAATCTCAAAAATTAAAAACTTAGAAGATGATATTGCACTATCACTAGCGGCATTAGGTATTCGAATCATTGCACCTATACCAGGAAAAGGAACGATTGGAATAGAAGTCCCAAATCAGAAACCGAGTATTGTTTCCATGCGTTCAGTCATCTCTTCTGCCAAGTTCCAAAATGCAGAGATGGAACTGCCCATAGCGCTGGGAAAAAACATTAGCAATGAAACCTTTGTGGTAGACTTAGCCAAAATGCCACAGCTTTTAATGGCAGGAGCAACAG
>VMCW01000121.1 GCA_008081175.1 Flavobacteriaceae bacterium | reverse complement strand
TCTCTTTTCAGAGCTTCTCATTTGGGCTACCTCGTCCCTGGGCGTATATGTGCTTTCGATTATGCCTTTGCAAGCGATTTTTGAATTTTAGAACTATCAGTCAAAACATCTCGAACAGCAGTAATCGCACTATATACCTCCGTGATTTCATTCAAATACGAATTGTATTGTTCGTGGCTGATTCCCTGTAGCACTCCTGTTCTGATTGCTTTTACCTCAAAAGAAATTGGCCCATCTAATGGAGTAACTTTTCCGTTCTGAACCAATGCCAAAGAAGCTTGATAGGTGCCTGGTTTTGCTAATGCACCCCCACGATTGTAACGTGAAGCTCTGTCTGATACTGCATAGGGATTGAAGTGGGTCATGTCCCAAGCAATTCGGCGACTTCCCTTTTGCGCTTTTTGACTTACTTTATTAATTACATTTCCCTTCTGATCTTGAATACTCAAAACAACCTTTGCCGGTTCTTCTTCTCCCTCAGCATCTAAAGCATCCCAACCTGGAAAAGGAATATCAGCTTTTTTCTTGTTTAATTCAGCTTCTTTCTTTTTTCGAAGCTGTTGGGTTGTTTGATAAGAATCTGCTAAATGATAAGTAAATACAGCGCCGTAGGTGGGATTTTTTGCGAAATAGTAATCTGCACCTGTATTTCCTACATTGCTTCGCGGCACAAACCATTTAGCGGGTCGAGGGCTGAATAGTTTGCCTTGCTTTTTCAAGTTGTCTTCAGTAAACTCTCTTAAAGCACTGTAGTCGTCTAAAATAAAAAAGCCGCGCCCAAAAGAGGCAGCAACCAAATCATTTTCTCTTTTTTGAATGGTAAGATCACGGAAAGAGATCGTTGGTGCTCCTTTTAATTTATGCCATGAATTTCCACCGTTTAGAGAAGTGTAAATTCCAAACTCGGTAGCTGCGAAAAGTAAATTCTTTTTTACAGGATCTTGAACCATACGCCATACAAGGGTTCTATCTGGTATATTTCCACTAATGGACTGCCATGTTTGTCCTTTATCTGTACTTTTAAACAGGTAAGGGCTAAAATCTCCTTCTTTGTGATTATCCAATGCCACATAAACAGTGTTGGCATCAAATAAATCTGCTTTGATATCATTGACAAACGTTCTCGGTGCAAGTCCCAAAGCAGTTACAGGAATCTTTTTCCAACTTCCACCTCCATTTTCTGACACTTGGATAAATCCGTCGTCAGTACCTGCGTAGAGCAACCCTTCTTGTAACGGTGACTCCGCCAGTGATGTTATGGTGTTGTAATTCGACATTGCACCTACATCCCAAGCATTGTCCCAGCTTTGTTTACGGCCCATAATAGGCAACGTCAATCGCTCTTCGTTTCGAGTCAAATCTCCTGAAATGGGCTCCCAATCATCGCCTCTGTTTTCTGATTTCCATACTCTATAAGATGCAAAATACAGGCGAGCAGGATTGTGTGGACTAACCAGTATAGGCGCATCCCAATTGAAGCGTTCATGAGGTTCTCCCATGCCAGCTTTTGGCTGTATAGAAAGGGGTTCTCCAGTTGTTAAATCAACACGATAAAGTCCTCCTTGCTGGGTTTCTGCATAGATAATGTCATTGTAAACAGGATCAGTTGCGGATTGATGTCCGTCTGCAAATAAGGTTTTGTACCAGTGTTTATTTGCTATCCCTTGTCGTTCATCTGTCGCGGAAGGTCCGCCAGCAGAACCGTTGTCTTGGGTACCTCCAAAAATATGATAGAAAGGCTCTGCATTATTTACAGCCACTTTATAAAATTGTGTGAGGGGTAAGTTTTTAATATACCTCCAGTTCTCTGCATTATCAAAGGTTTCGTAAATTCCTGCATCTGTTCCCAACATGAGATAGTTAGGATCGTCTTTTTTGAATACTAGGGCATGATTGTCCGAGTGTTTTTCTTCTTCTTTTAGTTGCACAAAAGTTTTTCCTCCATCTCCTGAAGTTAACACTCTAACATTCATGAGATACAAACGATCAAACTCATGCGGACTTGCATACAACTCTTGATAGTAATGAGGACCTGTTCCTCCAGAAACGGTATTAGACATTTTATCCCAAGAGGCACCTCGATTGGAAGAGCGGTAAACAGCTCCTTTGGTACGGTCCAATTCTATGGCTGCATAGACCACATCAGGATTTTGAGGAGAAATAGCAATTCCTATTTTCCCGAGATTGGATTTAGGAAGCCCTTGTGTCAGTTGGGTCCAATGTTCGCCTCCATCATCTGAACGGTACAATCCAGTTCCAGGCCCACCGCCCATTAAAGCAGCTACAGTTCGATGCCGGTCCCATGTTGCAGCATAGAGAATACTAGGGTTTCTGGGGTCGATCATGATGTCTGTAACACCTGTCCACTCAGCATCACCCAATACGCGTTTCCAAGTAGTTCCTCCATCAGTCGTTTTATAGAGCCCTCGCTCTCCTCCTTTTGTCCAAAGAGGTCCTTGTGCGGCAACCCAAACTACATTGGAATTGTCTGGATGTACAATAATTTCTGAAATGTGTTCCGATTTTTTCAACCCCATATTCTTCCAGGTCTTTCCACCATCTGCGCTACGGTAAACTCCATCACCATAAGCAACGTGTCTTCCCCCAACATTTTCACCAGTTCCCAACCAAACAATTTCTGGATTTGAAGGGTCTAATGTGATGCATCCTGTTGAATATGAAGTTTGTGTATCAAATATAGGTGTCCATGTGGTTCCGGCATTTTCAGTCTTCCATACCCCAGAGGATCCTGTTGCAACATACCAAACGTTTTCGTTGTTAGGATGGGTTATGATGTCTGCAATTCGACCAGATAAAAAAGCTGGTCCTACATTCCGAAGTTTAAATGCGTCCAAAGAAATGGACTGTTCTTCTTCTGACGGATTACTTTTTTTCCGCTTTTGGGCGTCTACTCCATGGAATGGAAGGAGCAAAAATACCGTCAAAAAACTAAGTGCTAATTTTTTCATTTTTTATCTGTTTTAAAAATTCAATGTACATTTTAATTTACGCTTTAGCAATTCAATTCATTCCTTTTTTAGATATTGTAAAAAAAATATGATGAAACGCTCTATACTATATTCATTGATTTTTCTCTTAAGCTGTACATACGTTTCTGCTCAAAAATCAAAAGATAAAGGAAGTAACAAGTCGATAGACTCTTTAACACAAGAACTGCAAAAGCAACAGGGACTAATCACTACTTACCATAAAGAAAATCAAATTTATTTTGAGATAAGTCAGGATCTTTTAGGCAAAGATTTACTTATGGTGACACGCTTTGTTCAATTTCCATCCAATTTTCAGGCTTATCAAAATGCAGGATCAAAAACCAGTGAACAACTGATTCATTTTACCAAAAAAGGAGAACAA
>VMCW01000113.1 GCA_008081175.1 Flavobacteriaceae bacterium | reverse complement strand
TTCAAAAGCACAAGGAATGGCAGGAGCGCGATTGGGAATGGCTTTTGCACACCCAGAATTAATTACTTTTCTAAACCGGCTGAAAGCTCCTTATAATATTAATTCACTTACTATAAATGCTGCTTTAGAACGTTTAGAAAATCAAGAAGAAATACAAGAGCAGGTGGATTTTTTACTCCGAGAACGCAAGCGATTGGAAACTGCTTTTTTGGAAATTAGCTTTATTTTAAAGGTTTTCCCATCTGATGCCAACTTTATATTGATTCGAGTTGACGACAGTACGTTGCGTTATCAACAGCTTCTAGAGAAAGGAATAGTCGTCAGAAATCCTTCAAAAAACAGATCTTGTGAAAATACATTGAGAATAACGGTAGGCCTAGAAAGTGAAAACAATAGTCTTATTAAAATTCTACAAACCTTAGACAGATGAAAAAAGTACTCTTTATCGATCGCGACGGTACTTTGGCCTTAGAGCCAGAAGACTTTCAATTGGATTCATTAGAAAAATTGGTGTTTTATCCAGGAGTGTTTACTTATTTAGGCAAAATAGCCAGAGAAATGGATTATGAATTGGTCATGGTAACGAACCAAGATGGCTTGGGTACTGAAAGTTTTCCTGAAGAGGACTTTTGGCCTACACATCATTTTCTCCTTAAAAGTTTTGAAAACGAAGGAGTGAAATTCCATGAGGTATTAATCGATAAAAGTTTTCCCTCAGACAACGCACCGACAAGAAAACCAAGAACCGGATTGTTGACCGCTTATCTCGATGATTCAAAATACGACAGATCTCGTTCTTTTGTTATAGGTGATCGGTTGACCGACATGGAATTGTCTAAAAACTTAGGAGCAAAAGGAATTTTTTTAGCTCAAGATGACACCTTGGGAGCTGATGAAGTTGTGGGTGAGGTCGAGTCTAGTATTGCTTTAAAAACTACATCGTGGAAAGCCATCTACGACTTTCTAAAGCTAGAGCAGCGTGTTGTTAGAAGAAAGCGTACCACAAATGAAACAGCTATTGAAATGGCACTCAATCTCGATGGTAGCGGAAAAAGTAAAATCCACACAGGTATTGCTTTTTTTGATCATATGTTGGACCAACTGGCGCGTCATGGAGGGATGGACTTGGAATTGACTGTCAAAGGTGATCTTGAGGTAGATGAACACCATACCATTGAGGATACCGCCATAGTATTAGGCGAAGCTTTTGCAGAGGCCCTAGGGGATAAGCTGGGTATTGAACGTTATGGTTTTTGTTTACCTATGGACGACTGTCTTGCACAAGTGGCAATTGATTTTGGTGGTAGGAATTGGCTGGTATGGAAAGCTGATTTTAAGCGAGAAATGATTGGTCAAATGCCTACAGAAATGTTTTTACATTTCTTTAAATCCTTTTCGGACGGAGCCAAGGCAAACATCAATATCAAAGCAGAAGGCTCTAACGAACACCACAAAATTGAAGCAATATTTAAAGCTTTCGCCAAAGCCATAAAAAGTGCTGTAAAACGTGACCCAGACAAAATGATTTTACCCTCAACCAAAGGCAGCTTATAGTATGGTAGCTATCATTGATTACGATGCAGGAAATGTGCGTAGTTTGCAATTTGCTTTGGAGCGTTTAGGTGCGGAAAGTACCCTAACTGACGATGCTTTAGAAATTGAAAATGCAGATAAAATAATTTTCCCAGGACAAGGAGCTGCGGGCAAGGCTATGGAAAAGCTCAAGAATAAAGGGCTGGATAAATTGATTCCTAAATTGACACAGCCTGTCCTTGGGATTTGTTTGGGGATGCAATTGCTCTGTGAATCCACAGAAGAAGACCAGTCACAAGGATTGGGAATAGTAAAAGGAAAAGTGACTCGGTTTTCAGATCGAGTTAAAGTACCTCAAATGGGTTGGAATTCCATTTCAAATTTAAAATCTCCACTTTTTAAGGGTATTAAAGCAGGTGATTTTATGTATTTAGTGCATTCTTACTTTGTACCTATACTTCCAGAAACCATTGCGCAAAGTGATTATGATGGTCCTTACAGTGTCGCTTTGCAAAAAGACAATTTTTACGGTGTTCAATTTCACCCAGAAAAAAGCAGTACATCGGGAAGATTATTGCTTAAAAACTTTTTGGATTTATGAGAATCATTCCTGCCATAGACATCATAGAGGGTAAATGTGTTCGTCTTTCCAAAGGTGATTATAGCACTCAAAAGGTTTACAATGAAAATCCCTTGGAGGTTGCTAAAGCCTTTGCAGATCACGGAATCCGATTTCTACATTTGGTGGATTTAGACGGAGCAAAGTCCAAGCATATAGTCAATCATAAAATATTGGAACAGTTGGCAGCAAAAACCCCACTACACATTGATTTTGGTGGGGGACTAAAAAGCGATGAAGACCTTCGCATTGCTTTTGAAAGTGGAGCAAAACAAATAACAGGAGGGAGTATCGCTGTAAAAAATCCAGAACTATTTTGTCAGTGGATTGAAACTTACGGTGCAGACAAAATTATTTTGGGAGCAGATATCAAAGGAGAATTCATAGCTACTGACGGCTGGTTGGAAACCTCAGATCAAACTCTTTATGAATTTTTAGCATGGTATGAATCCAAGGGCGTTCAGTATACGATTTGTACTGATATTAGTAAAGACGGTATGTTGCAAGGGCCTGCTTTCGAATTGTATGAAAAAATACAAAGCCAAACAAAACTAAAGCTCATCGCTTCTGGTGGTATTTCCTCCTTTGCTGAGTTGCCTAAATTAGCTGCTCTTGGTTGTGAGGGGACTATTATTGGTAAGGCCCTGTATGAAAAGCGAATTTCCCTTAAGGAACTGGAACAATTTATTTTAAATTCAAGCAATGGAAAATAATGTTTTAGAGGAATTTAAAAATAATTCAATCTATCGACTGAAAGAGGGGGAGCGCATGTTGCATCTTGCTTTTAAAAAAATTGATGAAGAGCAGTTGTGGCTTCGAGCTGTTCCCCAAGGCATGTCATTGGGCAATCAACTCCTTCACAGTTGTGGTAATATGACCCAATACATCATAGCTTCATTGGGCAATAGAAAAGATACCCGTCAACGTACAGCTGAATTTGAAACCCAAGGAGGAGCCACTAGTTCCGAACTGCTTAAAAAACTAACAACAACCGTTGCCCAAGCTGTAGAAACCATAGAGACCACTTCTGAGGAAGAGTACCTCCGAATGCGAAAAGTTCAAGGTTTTAACTTGACTGGTATCGGAGCTGTACTTCACGCAGTAGAACATTTTTCCTATCATGTAGGGCAAGTTGCTTTTTGGGTAAAACAACTCACAAATAGCGATCTTGGATTTTACGATCAGCAGGATCTAAACCAATTAAATCCTTAAAATGCTTACAAAACGT
>VMCW01000085.1 GCA_008081175.1 Flavobacteriaceae bacterium | reverse complement strand
GCGGGTGTGGTGAAATTGGTAGACACGCTAGATTTAGGATCTAGTGCTTCACGGCGTGGGGGTTCGAGTCCCTTCACCCGCACTCATTAAAATTAAAAACCTCAGTTTTGGCTGAGGTTTTTTCTTTATAAGACTGTTTCTTGGCTTTACCTGACTTTATCTTTTTCTTATCTAAGGTTTCATCATCAAGACCTTAAGGCACTTAGCCATTCATTTTCTTCCTCTGCGGTATTACAAAGAGCTACTTATATAGAGGGACAATCCATTTTACGCAATCAAGATGTATCTCAATTCATTAATCGGGTTGTAACAAGGCCTGATAATCCTATTTGGAATGAAGTACTCGGAAAACCTACGGTTCAAAGAGCTTCGAATCTTGCTACCGTTTGGGTTCCCTTTCGATTTTATTTAGATCAAGAACTATCGCATTGTGGAATCAATCAATTTACTCTTTTCTGGGATGGAGCACAATGGAAAATACTTCATTTGATAGACACTGTACTTCCTTGTCAATCAGAATAAAAGAGTGTTTACTTTGTATTCGTATTTTTGTAAACGGTTCCTTTTTTCATTACAAAATCTACTTTTTGCAATAATGAGATATAACGTAAAACATCTCCTTTTACTGCAATGATATCTGCTTGTTTTCCTTCACTTACAGTACCTACTTGATCTTCCACTCCCATAAATTTCGAAGGCCAATAGGTAGCTGATTTTATCGCTTCTAAGGGGGAAATTCCGAGTTCCCTAACCCAAATATCCAATTCGTTCCAAGTGCTTTGAGAGTGAAATTTCATAGGAACACCACTGTCTGTACCTATCATCATCACTACTCCAGCTTCTTTTAATTGGTTGAATTTAGTTTTTAATGTAGGTTTTCTGATGGAGGTGAGTTGAAAATAGGGAAGCTCTCCAGGTTTTGCAATAGATTTTTTAATATCCTGAATAATTTCATCGGGCAAGTCGAGATGCCAACTTTCATTGTCTAAGCTTTCTGGGTTTTCAATAACATAGTCATGGTTAAAAAGAACTTCAATAGTGGGGGTCCAATATAAGGGTCCCCTATTCATTTGTGCTGTGCGTTCTTTGATGCTTTCCATGACATCTTCTGGAAAGGCAGGAGCAGAGGAAAGACCTGTGTGTTCAAAATTATCTACACCTGCTTTGAGACCCAATCTAATTTCTTCAGGTCGGTGAGCATGTGCCACTACTTTTAAGTTGTGTTTGTGAGCTTCATCTACTACAGCTTGAATTTCTTCAAAAGTCATTTGATCTTGATCAATCAATTTAATACAATCTACACCTGCTTTTGCTAGTTTTCGGACTTTAGCCCTAGCGTCTTTTTGATCGGTAACTCCCCACCGAAATGCTTCTGTTCCAGGATAAGGTTCTTTCTGTATGAAAGGGCCGCTCATATACATGGTGGGCCCAGGGAGGGATCCCTGGTTAATGGCATCACGTACTGCAAGACTGGCTTCAAGAGGACCTCCTAAATCTCTTGCACTGGTTACGCCTGCTAAGAGTAACTGATGTGCTGAGGCGGGCATAATGACCTTTTCAAAAAGCGGTAAATAGGTCTTGTCCCAATAAGTGTAATCCGAATGTCCAGTTATCATCAAATGAACGTGCATATCCCAAAGTCCAGGTAGTACACTCATGCCTTCTGTAGAGATGATTTCAGCATTTTTTGGAATGGGTGTTGTTTCCACTGTTCCTACCTTGACTATGGTTTCTCCTTCAATGAGTACAACACTGTTTTTGATGGGGGGATTTCCGTAACCATTAATTAAGGTTCCTCCAACAAGAGCTTTCGTTTGTGCAACCATAAACAAGGGGGCACAAAAAAGAAAAATTATTTTTTTCATAGTTAATTATTTTTTTGGAATCCAGGTCCTTTTACAAATCTTCCCCCAAATGCACCTGTGTGTTCTCCGTTTTTCAACACTTGAGTTCCATTGACCCATACATGGTTTACTCCAATAGCATATTGCATTGGTTTTTCAAAGGTGGCAAAATCACCAATGGTATTAGGATCAAAAACAACAATATCTGCAAAATAGTCCTCTTTTAAAAGACCTCTTTGTTTGATTTTTAAATTTGAAGCCGGTAAGCCACTTAGTTTGAATATAGCCTCTTCTAAAGGAATGATTTGCTCTTCACGAACGTATTTACCTAGTAGACGGGCAAAGTTTCCAAATGCACGTGGATGGGTGCTGTTCTTAAGAAAAACCCCTTCAGGCGCCATAGATCCTGCATCGGAGCCAAAGCTCATATAAGGTAACTGGATTTGTCTTTTCACATTTTCTTCATTCATTAAAAAGTAAACTGTACCCACACGACTTCCATCTTGTATGACCAAGTCAATAGCAGTTTCCTCAGCACTTTTTCCCCTCATTCTGGCAACTTCCATTAGTGTCTTTCCAGTTAAATATTTTAAACTGTCATTTTTAAAACCAACAAGAATCAGTTTTTCAGGCGACTCTGCAGCACGCATAAGATTTTCCCATTCATCCGTATCGGTTTGCATTTCTTTAATGACACGTTTGCGAATTATGGGATCTTTAAGTCGGGTGATCCACTGTTTTAATCCACCCTCTTGTACCCAGGGAGGCATAGAAGCATCTAGTCCTGTAGCTCCAGCGGTATAGGTGTACATGTCTGTAGTAATTTTCAATCCTTTTGCGCGAGCGGAATCTATTTTTTGAATTACAGCATCGAGTTTGTTCCAATTCTTTTTTCCACTTTGTTTGAGGTGATAAATTTCAGCTCTTATTCCAGCTTCGTGAGCGATGGTCATCAGTTCATCTACACTTTCAATAAGTCGATTTCCCTCACTGCGCATATGGGAAATATACATGCCGTCGTATTGGGCAGCAACTTTACACAGTTCGATAAGTTCATCTGTGGAAGAATAAAAAGCAGGCGCATAAATCAAAGAGGAACCAATACCCATGGCACCTTCTTTCATCCCCTGATGCACCAATTCTTTCATCAAATTCATTTCTTCAGCGTTGGGAGCTCTGTCTTCATAACCTACAGCGTTGATGCGAAGAGTAGTAGCTCCTATAAACGAGGCGACATTTGTTGCAACTCCTTTATCTTCTAAAAACTGTAGGTATTCTCCTAAGGTATTCCAAGAAACTTCATAGTTGATTTCAGCTTGATTGTTAATCATATTTGTTTTAAGCTCTTCATTCAAGGGTCCCCAGGACATACCCTCTCCAAAAACTTCTAGGGTGACTCCTTGCCGGAGATCACTTTGAGATTTCCCATCTTCGATTAATGATTCTACACTCCAGCTAAGCATATTTATAAAACCAGGAGAAACTGCTTTATCCGTCGCATTGATATTTTGATCAGCTCGAAAAAACTTTGGAGGTCCTACATAGACAATTTTGTCTCCTTTTATTGCTACA
>VMCW01000188.1 GCA_008081175.1 Flavobacteriaceae bacterium | reverse complement strand
CATATAGGCTAGATCTGAACCCATTTGCAGTGCAGAGGCGATATCATTTCCAGTACTAATACAACCCGAAAGCAATATGGTTTTGGTAAAGAAAGTTTTGATTTCATTGATTAAAGCCATAGGATTGAGGGTTCCTCCATGGCCTCCCGCACCTGCAGCTACTAGGATTAAACCATCAACTCCTGCTTCAGCCGCCTTCTCTGCATGACGTCTTTTTATGATGTCATGAAATACCAATCCTCCATAAGCATGAACCGCATTGACTAAATCAGAAACAGCACCCAATGAAGTAATGATTAAAGGAACTTCGTGTTTGATACAGATCTCCAAGTCCGGCATTACACGCGGATTGGTTGGATGAACAATTAAATTGACTCCAAAAGGAGCTGCTTTTTTACCTGTTTCTTTTTCAAAAGCACTCAGCGCATCCTTGATCTCTATTACCCATGACTCAAAGCCCTCTGTTGTTCGTTGATTTAGAGCAGGAAAAGTTCCTACTATACCCTTCTTACAACATTCAATTACAAGTTGTGGACCAGAAATTAGAAACATGGGTGCCGCGACTACGGGAAGGTTTAATTCGTTAATAAAAGATGCTTTCATGGTAATCAATTTTTAAGTAATAAAGTCCATTCAAAATCAAATTTTGAGACAACATCCCCCTGTTCGTCTATGCCTGTTGCTTCCAGCCACAGAGTTTGAGGTTCTTTTGCATTTTGCATTTTTAAAAAGACCTGTTCAATGAGACCTTCTGAAACACATTTAAAAATAATTTTTCCTTTTGCTTTTTTAACAAAAGTAGCCTTGTTATTCAATACTAGCATTGAAATAGTACACTTGTTATTTCTTGCAGCTTGCATAATGAGAACTGCTGTAGCGAGTTCCGCTGCCATCCCTTGTATAGCCCAAAACATAGACCGAAAAGGATTTTTATTAAACCAATTCAACCGCACTTTAACTTCACACTCTGTGGCACCTAACGAGGTCACTCTAACCCCAGACCACCAAGCGGATGGAAGGTTAAAAAAAGTGTACCAATTGATTCCCGAAGGAGAAAATTTCATGGTTTTACATTAGTGATTGGAGTTCAATATACTCCAAATCAAAAGCCTCCGCAACTTCTTTATAAACTACCTTCCCATTTACTATGTTGAGTCCTTTTGCAAGAGCGGCATTTTCAGCACAGGCTTTTTTCCATCCCTTTTTTGCTAGTTGCAATGCATAACTTAAAGTCGCATTGGTCAGTGCTGTGGTTGAGGTATTGGGTACTGCTCCAGGCATGTTGGTAACCGCATAATGAATAATACCTTCTTTTATTATTATCGGATTGTCGTGAGTAGTAGGCTCACTGGTTTCAAAACATCCTCCTTGATCAATTGCTACATCTACTAGCACAGTTCCAGGCATCATTTTAGACAACATTTCTTTACGAATCAATTTAGGAGCTTTTGAGCCGGGTATAAGTACCGTCCCAATGATCAAATGAGATCGCTGGATTTCTTCTTCAAGAGTATACTGATTTGAAAATATAGGAGTAACGTTTGCTGGCATGGTGCTTTCTAAGTAGCGTAAACGCTCCAAGTTGGTGTCAAAAATAGTCACGTTTGCACCCAAACCAGCAGCCATCAATGCTGCTTCTGTACCAGCTATTCCTCCTCCAACAACCATCACATTAGCAGGTTTTACTCCTGTAACACCTCCTAATAATATTCCAAACCCTCCTTGAGGTTTTTCTAAATACTTTGCTCCCTCTTGAGTCGCCATTCTACCTGCCACTTCAGACATAGGGATCAACAAAGGCAACTTACCCTTGTCTTCAACTGTTTCATAGGCAAGACAAACAGCGTTAGAATTAATCATTGCTTCTGTTAACTTTTTACTGGATGCAAAATGGAAATAGGTAAACAAAAGTTGATTGGGTTGAATCAATTCGTATTCTTCTTCAATAGGCTCTTTGACCTTAATTATCATTTCTGCAAACTGATATACTGATCTTATATTTGGCGCTATAGAACAGCCTACTTCCTCGTATGCTTGATCAGAAAATCCGCTCAGTATACCCGCACCAGTTTGCATATGCACTTGGTGACCTGCTTGGATTAGTGATTGAGCACCTGCGGGAGTAACCCCTACTCGTGCTTCCTGAGGTTTTATTTCTTTGGGTACCCCTATTTTCATAGCTTATTTTTTTTTCGAAGATATAAAAATCGTGCAATTTGAAAAGGAGAAAAATTAGGAATTCAAACTAAATATCTAATTTTAAAGTACCTTAATTTTTAATCATGAAATATTTGAATAAAACACCTAGCATAGAACAAAAAGTACCGAAAGAGAGGTGTTGACAGATTTATAACAACAAGTCGTTCTTTTAAAAAATTTGAATTCAACTTCAAAAACAAACTTGTGCTAAAAAGAGTTTGACTTAAAAAATAAAATAATTCATTTTTAAGTTTTCTTTTAACGAAAGATCGTTTTATTTAAATTTCCGAATCGAACTAAATCTATTTTTAGAATTTTAGATGACGTACAGTTTCGTCATTATTCATCAGCTTTCGAAGTGCGTTAATTCCAATTTCAATATGTTTATGATCAAATTGCTTTGAATTAATTTCATCTTTTTCCAATGTTTTGACCCCCTCTGGAATCATTGGAGAATCAGAAACCAATAAAAGAGCTCCTACAGGAATTTGGTTGTGAAAACCTACTGTGAATAGTGTTGCAGTCTCCATATCTATAGCATAGGCTCTTGTAAGCTGAAGGTAATCCTTAAAGTCTTCATCATATTCCCAAACTCTTCGGTTGGTTGTGTAAACCGTACCTGTCCAATAATCAGTTGAAAAATCTCTAACTGTTGCCGAAATCACTTTTTGAAGTGAAAAAGAAGGCATGGCAGGAACTTCAACAGGAAAATAATCATTTGATGTTCCATCGCCTCGTATGGCCCCTATGGGAAGTATGAAATCACCAATATAAATTCTCTTCTTAAGTCCACCACATTTTCCTAAAAACAAAACTGCTTTTGGAGTAATAGCAGAAAGAAGGTCCATAATGGTTGCAGCATTAGGACTTCCCATTCCAAAATTGATGATTGTAATGTTTCTTGAAGTAGCTGATAACATGTTTTTGTCTTTTCCAGCTATCTCACATCCTTCAAGCTCTGCAAAGGTTATTACATATTTATCAAAATTTGTTAAAAGTATATACTCTCCAAATTGCTCTAGAGGTAATCCTGTGTAGCGAACAAGCCAATTGTTTACAATTTCTTCTTTCGTTTTCATATGCTAAGATTTGATTTACTAAAGATATTCTTAATTTAAGAAAACATAAAACCCTTACAAAACAAGAAGCGATTTGTAAGGGTTGAAAAGTGATCGCGATAGGATTCGAACCTATGACCGTCTGCTTAGAAGGCAGATGCTCTA
>VMCW01000022.1 GCA_008081175.1 Flavobacteriaceae bacterium | reverse complement strand
GCCCCTTCAGTTTGTTCAACAGCCCATACGGAGGTGCCCTGGGCTAGTAATTTATTTACCACCTTAAGTGTAGATTCGCAGTACTCCCAGAGAACATTTTCTGTTGCTCCTAGCGCTGTTTTGTGTATGTCTTTATGCGGAGGGCAGGCCGTGATGCCGCAGAGGTAAATCTTTTCAATTAAAAAAGCATCTGAAGTACGGAAAACAGAACCAATATTATTCAAACTACGCACATTGTCCAAAATGAGAATTAAGGGAGTTTTAGAAGCTGCTTTAAATTCAACTACGGATTTTCTGTTGAGTTCTTCGTTTTTGAGTTTGCGCATGGGTTGTTAAAAAAACAAAAATACGTACTCTTAATTTTATCTAGGGTTTTGCATCTTTGTTTTTGGGGAATCCCTTAAATTTTAAATACTTTAGTAAAAACCAAAAATTGTGCCCAAGGCAACGAAAGAAACCCCTTTGATGAAGCAGTACAACAGCATTAAGGCGAAATACCCTGATGCCTTGTTGTTGTTTCGTGTGGGGGATTTTTATGAAACATTTGGTGCTGACGCTGTAAAAGCCGCAGGAATTTTAGGGATTATACTGACCAAAAGGGGAGCTGGAAGTACAAGCGAAACTGAATTGGCTGGATTTCCCCATCATTCCATTAATACCTACTTACCCAAGTTAGTCAGAGCGGGATGTAGGGTGGCCATTTGTGATCAGTTGGAAGACCCCAAGCTCACCAAAAAAATTGTCAAAAGAGGAGTTACTGAGTTAATTACCCCAGGAGTGGCACTACATGATGATGTATTAGATCAAAAGAAAAACAATTATCTCGCAGCAGTTTTTTATGACAAAAAGTGGGGAGTGTCTTTTTTAGACATTTCAACGGGGGACTTTTTTGTTGGAGAAGGCACGGTAGAACACGTGGAGCAATTACTCCAAAGTTATCAGCCCAGTGAGGTACTGGTTCCCAAACCTAAAAAGAAAATTTTTGCTGAGCAGTTTGGAACACAATACCCATGCTTTTATATGGAAGATTGGGCTTTTGAGAGCAGTACCTCGAAACAAAAATTGACAACACATTTTAAGACGCACTCCTTAGAGGGTTTTGGTGTTCAAAAGTTTACTGAAGGAATTAGTGCTGCGGGTGCCGCCTTGCATTATTTGTCCGAAACCCAACACGATAAATTACAACACATCACTCGACTGACACCCATTATACAAGAGGCTTATGTATGGCTAGATCGTTTTACACAGCGCAATCTGGAGCTTTTTCAGTCCAATCATCCAGAGGGGGTTTCTTTGCTCTCCATTATAGATCAAACCCAAACTGCAATGGGAGCACGATTGTTGCGACAATGGATGGCATTTCCCTTAAAAGAGCTGGATCTAATAGAAGTAAGGCAAAATCAAGTTCAAGAATTTTTGGATAATGAAGCGTTATTGGAAGAGACGCAAAAAGCCTTAAATCAGATAATAGACTTAGAAAGGGTTACTGCAAAAATAGCTACAGAAAAAATCAGTCCTCGAGCGTTAAATCAACTAGCTCACTCCCTAGAAGTACTCGAAAACTACAAAGACCAACTTCAAAAAGAAAAGGCACCTGCATTAAAAATACAACTTCAGTCCCTTCCAGCTACAAGGCCAATCATAGACCAACTTCGTAAAACATTACATCCTGAGGCACCCGTTTTGGTCTCTAAAGGAAGGGTGATTGCAGCAGGCTATTCTGAAAAATTGGATGGCTTGAGGAGTTTAAGAAACTCTTCTCAGGCCCATTTGGATGCGCTTTTGGAACGGGAAAGTGAACGTACCCAAATCCCTTCTTTAAAAATTGCTTTCAACAATGTGTTCGGTTACTATATCGAAGTGAGAAACACACACAAAGATAAAGTGCCTGAAGATTGGACCCGCAAACAAACACTAGTAAATGCGGAACGATACATTACAGAAGAATTAAAAACGCTAGAAACGGAGCTTCTTCAAGCGGGGGAACACATACTCGCTTTGGAAAACCAATTATTTGCTGAATTTATTCAGCGCTTGCAACAAAATTTAGAAGCCCTAAAGCAAAACGCATCTGCGGTAGCACGTTGGGATGTGTTGTGCAATTTTGCAAAGTTGGCACAAAAGAACAACTATTGCCGTCCTAAAATGACAACGGGTACAACACTCGAATTAAAAGGCGCTCGACATCCTGTGATTGAAAAACAATTGCCCTTGGGAACTCCATATATTGCTAACGATTTGTTTTTAGATCGAGAGAAGCAACAGATCATTATGATAACAGGTCCCAACATGTCCGGAAAGTCTGCGCTTCTTCGACAAACAGCACTTATTTCTCTACTTGCTCAAATGGGAAGCTTTGTCCCCGCTACCAAAGCCATACTAGGGTTGGTAGATAAAATTTTCACTCGTGTGGGTGCTAGCGATAATATCTCTATGGGTGCTTCCACTTTTATGGTGGAGATGAATGAAACAGCCTCTATCCTCAACACAATTTCTGAATCGAGTTTAGTGCTCTTGGATGAAATAGGAAGAGGTACCAGTACCTATGATGGTATCTCTATTGCCTGGGCGATAGCAGAATACCTTCACGAACATCCTTTCCGCCCTAGAGTGCTCTTTGCTACCCATTATCATGAGTTAAATGAAATGACGCAGTCTTTTGATCGAATTAAAAACTTCAATGTCTCTATCAAGGAAACCCAAGAAGATGTTTTGTTTCTAAGAAAATTAGTACCAGGAGGAAGTGCACATAGTTTTGGAATACACGTTGCCAAAATGGCCGGAATGCCACAACATGTATTGGCAACAGCGAAAGAAAAACTGTCTGCTCTGGAGGGTTCACACCGTTTTAAAAAGGATACAAATGAGGTAAAAAATCAAGGGGAATTACAATTGAGCTTTTTTAATCTGGACGATCCTTTATTGGAAACCCTTAGGGAAGAAATCACCTCGTTAAACATAGATACTTTAACTCCTGTAGAGGCACTTATGCAACTCAACCAAATCAAGCGAAGATTGACTCAAAAGAATTCAAAGTAACTTGTTTTTGTCATGGCCTATCTGATGTTTTTTTGAGCAAAAACATAAAGACATATTTAGATTTTATTTTACATTTGCAATCCACAACGCGAAAGTAGCTCAGGGGTAGAGCATCACCTTGCCAAGGTGAGGGTCGCGGGTTCAAATCCCGTCTTTCGCTCTGTCGTACGCTCGGATGGTGGAATTGGTAGACACGTTGGACTTAAAATCCAATGACCATTGCGGTCGTGCGGGTTCAAGTCCCGCTCCGAGTACTTAAAGAATCCGTAACTAATTGTTTAACATAAGGTTGCGGATTTTTTTCTTCATTATTGGCAACATATTGGCAACAAATCATTGTGTTTCATGACTATTTAAAAGCTAAAAGTTTCCATCCAGCATTAATCCAGACACAGGGGGATGGGAT
>VMCW01000149.1 GCA_008081175.1 Flavobacteriaceae bacterium | reverse complement strand
TCAAAATTACAATCTGGGTTCAATCATCAAATAATAGAACCAATACCAAGGGATAATTTTCAAAGTGCAAAGATATAGAATTAAATAAAAAATTACTCTTGGGTTGGATTGAAAAAGAGGAAATAAAATTCTTATTTGAAAGTAACTCCAAAACCCAAATAGTAAAAAGAAAAAGATAAAAAACAGGTAGGGGTTCGGAAGGCTATAGAAACCAATGAACAAAAAGAAAAATAGCACTAGCGCGAACTGAAAGTGGTGGGTAAAACTTTTAAAAAAAAGCAACTTTACTTTTTTAAAAATGTTTAATTGTTTTAACAAAAACTGAATCAAAAAATAACGTAAAAACAGAAATAAAAACAACCCAAGGAAAAGGTAAACGTATTCGAAAGCATAAACGATTAATTGTTTGTAATAGCGAGAAACCGAAGCTGCAAAAAGACAAAGTGTGTTGGCAATAATTACAAAACAAATCCCATTGAAAAGAGTTAGAAACTTGGTGTTTTTTTCTGTTTGGTATTTGCTAATATAAAAACCGGTAGCATAGATTTTGAGTATACTTTTCAAACGGACCGGGTCCAAGTAGTAAAGAAAGGTAAACAATAAGAAGTTGAGGAGATAGACCAAGCTCATCCAATTTTGCGTAACCGTCTCTCTATAAATAAATTCTCCCACAATTCAAATTTACTTGTTTTTAAAAAATTAATCTGTTGATCGACTCTCTTTGTTGCTACTACATTTATTATTTTTACAAAAATCCATGGAGAATACACTTATCATTATTCCAACCTACAACGAGATTGAAAACATTGCATCAATCATTGCTGCTGTTTTTGATACAGGTCTTGCGGTTGATGTATTGATAGTAGACGATCAGTCCCCTGATGGAACAGCTCAGGAGGTTATCAATCAGATGGATTCCTATCCAGAGCGTTTGTTTTTAGAATCAAAATCAAAAAAAGAAGGCTTAGGGGCCGCATATGTACATGGTTTTTTATGGGCTCTATGCAGGCAGTACAAATATATTTTTGAGATGGATGCTGATTTTTCTCACGATCCAAAAGAATTGCCGTCCATGTTGCAAGAGCTAAAAAATCAATCGGATGTTGTTGTAGGTTCTCGATACATTCACGGGGTGAATGTGGTCAATTGGCCCTTGTCTCGTGTGATGCTTTCTTTTTTTGCTTCTGTGTATGTAAGATGGATTACTGGAATGCCAGTTAAAGATGCAACAGCGGGTTATGTAGGCTATAGAAGAGCTGTTCTGGAACAGCTGCATTTGGATCAAATTAAATTTGTTGGATATGCTTTTCAAATTGAAATGAAATACAAAGCCTGGATAAGAGGACTTAGAGTCACGGAACACCCTATTATTTTTGTCAATCGAGCTTTAGGAACGTCCAAGATGAATGGAAGTATTATTTGGGAAGCCCTATTTGGTGTCTTATTTTTGCGATTGAATAAAAGTAAATTTTTAAAAAAAAGATGAAATCATTATTGATCAAAAATGGTGTAGTTGTGAATGAAGGGAGTGCTCAGAAGCAAGACCTTCTAATCCAAGGAGAGCGAATTGTCAAAATTGCTCCTTCCATAGCGGCATCCTCAGAGGTGGTTGTCTACGATGCTACAGGGAAACATCTTTTACCCGGATTGATTGATGATCAGGTGCATTTTAGAGAGCCAGGTTTAACTCATAAGGCCACTATAGAAACGGAGTCTAAGGCAGCACTTGCTGGAGGGATCACTTCTTATTTAGAAATGCCAAATACAGTTCCCCAAACAACAACAGTGGAGGAATGGGAATCAAAAAACAATCGCGCGGCGCAAAGTTCGTATGCGAATTATGGCTTTATGTTTGGTGGAACAAATGATAACCTCGATCAAATTTTATCTTTAGACCCAAAGCGTGTTCCCGCATTAAAACTCTTTTTAGGTTCTTCAACCGGAAATATGTTGGTCGATAATCCAGATATTCTTAGGGAAATTTTCAAAAACACTAATCTAGTAATTGCAGTACATTGTGAGGATGAGGCTACCATAAAAGCAAATACTCAAAAAGCAATAGAGCAGTATGGTGACAATATTCCCATAGACCAACATCCTGTAATTCGAAGTGAAAAGGCTTGTTTTTTATCCTCTTCTCAAGCTGTTGCTTTAGCAAAGGAAACAGGAGCACGATTGCATGTTTTTCATTTGTCAACAGCAAAAGAACTCAGTCTATTTCGAAACGATAAACCTCTTAAAGAAAAACGAATAACTGCAGAGGTTTGTGTACATCACCTTTGGTTTAGCGATGAAGATTATGCTTCTAAAGGAACTCAAATAAAATGGAACCCTGCAGTCAAAACTAAAAATGATCGGGAAGCGCTTTGGGAGGGTTTAAACACAGATTTATTAGACGTTTTAGCGACAGACCACGCACCTCACACACTAGAAGAAAAGAAGAATTCTTACCTCCATGCACCTTCTGGTGGACCACTTGTTCAACATGCACTTCCCTCGTTACTCACCGCTTACCATAACAATAAAATAAGCTTAGAAAAGATAGTTGAAAAGGCATGTCATAATCCAGCAATACTATTTGATATTAAAGATAGGGGGTATTTGAAAGAGGGTTTTTTTGCTGATTTAGTAGTGGTTGATTTAGATAGAGACCACAGCATAAAAAAAGAAGATTTGCTGTACAAATGTGGATGGTCTCCTTTTGAAGGGACTACCTTTAAAGGAAAGGTAGAAAAAACTCTCCTCAACGGTCAGTGGGTTTATGAAAATGGAAAAATCAATCCCATATCGGCAGCAAAAGCCTTAACCTTTGATCGATAGTACTGATGAATAATTTTTTATATGCACTTCTTGTTTTTTTAATCCTATTCACATCTTGTGAAACCTCAGGTGGAGCAAAAAAACCAGATGATTTGATAGACGAGACTACTATGGAGGCCATCCTTTACGAGGCAACTCTAATGGAAATAATGAATACCTTTTCTCCAAAAAACCCTGATTTTGTTGATATTTTAGGCGCACCCTTATTGTATTTAAAACACGGTATAGACAGTTTGCAGCTTGTAGAAAGTGAAGCCTACTACACTAAAAATCCAAGGATTTACTACAGGATTTATTCCAAAGTACTGAATCGTTTACAACGGGAAAAAGACAGTATTGATCGGGTGATAAAAGAAGAAAAGCGCAATCAGTAAGTTTTGGAGATTTCTTTTATGGTTTCATTAATGGGGGTGTAATCAAAAGGTATCGCTTTTGTGATTTTAGAACCGTCATATTCTTGTTTGGAATGGAGGGTTTCTATAAACCCCAAACTGAGAAAACTTTTTTTGAGTCTCAACACTGCTAATGATTTGTCAATTATTAAAAGAAAAATAAGAAATCCATAATACAAGGGGTAGGTTGTTTTTTTCTTGTTTAATGCATTTGCAATTGTATCGAGCAGCTGT
>VMCW01000172.1 GCA_008081175.1 Flavobacteriaceae bacterium | reverse complement strand
TAAGACGCTTTCATACGTTTGTGATGATTTGTTTTAATTCTCAAGTTATTGATAATATCTTAGATTATCAATTTCAAAAAGTAGACAAGTATTGAAATAATAAAAAAAGGAATGTACTAAAGTATTAAAGCGCTTATGTTCAGAGACAAACTAGGGTAAAAATGAATAGAATTAGCTAAATTTAGATCGTATCAATAAATCAGTGCTATGGAATGGTATATGAAAAACAGATGGTGGATATGGACCCTTACAGGGGTGTATCTCGCTTATAGAATAGTTACGAGTCTCTATTACAATTGATGTTTAAGAATAGTAGCCACCTATAAAAGCCCGCAGAAGGAACTAAAAAGAGACAAACATGATTAGTTTTTGGGAAAAATCAGAACTTTTACATTACGATCTCATTGTTTTGGGAGGGGGAATTACGGGTTTATTTTGCGCTCTTACGTATAAAAAAAAGCACCCTAACGCTAGGATTGCAGTTTTAGAGCGTGGTCCATTTTCATCAGGTGCCAGTACCAAAAATGCAGGCTTTGCTTGTTTTGGCTCTTTGTCCGAGTTGATAGAAGACAATAAGAAAATGGACGAAAAAACTCTTTGCTCCATAGTAGAAATGCGATGGAAAGGATTGGCTTTGTTACGAGAAACTCTGGGAGATGCCTCCATAGACTTGCAATGGAAGGGGGGATATGAACTTTTTTTTGAACAAAACCCACAAGCACTTTCACAACTGGATTACTATAATTCCTTGTTGAAGCCCTTATTTAAAAAAGAGGTTTTTTATCCAAACAATTCAAAAATTAAGCACTTTGGGTTTGACTCAAAAAAAGTCACTCATCTAGTGGAAAATCCTTTTGAAGGACAGCTCAACACAGGAAAAATGATGCGAGCGCTCCGTTCTAAAATCAACCGAGAGGACATTTCTTTTTTTTCGAACAGCAGCCTTTCTCATTATGAAACAAATCGGGAAACCAAAAAATTGTGGCTGCATGTTGAAAATCAATCTATCAAGATGAGCTGCTCAAAACTTGCCTTGTGTACCAATGCATTTACTAAACAATTTTTACCTGATCTTAACCTTACTCCTGGCAGAGGGCTGGTAATCATAACAAAACCCATAAAAAAACTACAGGTAGAAGGAGCTTTTCATTACGATCAAGGCTACTATTATTTTAGGAATATTGAAAACCGCATTCTTTTTGGAGGAGGAAGAAATGTAGATTTCGAAACGGAAAACACAACAATCTTTGGAATCAATAAAAAGATAAAAGAAAAATTACAGGAAGACTTATCGCGTTTTATTCTCCCCAATCAAAATCCTGTAATCGATATGGAATGGTCTGGAATTATGGCCTTTGGAGAAGATAAAAATCCAATTATCAAAAAAGAATCAGACACTATCGTTGTTGGAGCGAAATTAGGAGGTATGGGAGTAGCGATAGGAAGTCAAGTAGGTATGCAACTGGCGGAACTTTTAACAGAGTAAAAAGTAGTGATACTCCCAGTCTTTTTTTTGAAGTTTACGTACCTTTAAATCATGCTAAAATTAAAATATTACTTTTCCTTTTCCTATCTAAAACCAATACAGTATTGGCCCATTCGAATAGTACTGATTCTTTATTTTATCCTTATCTATGCCGGGTTGATTTATGATTTGAACGCTGAAAAAATTGAATATTATGCGAATACAAACGAATATTTAAACCTTCTTTTTTCAGATCCCACCTTTTATTATATCTACATCATTCCTGTTTTTGGCGTTTATTTTTTTTCAGTAGTGTTGGAGTTTTTTGTGACATTAGATCAAAATAAAAACATAAAAAAAAGGACCAATTCCCGTAGAGAGTGACCCTTAAAATAAGGGACCAAAGATCAATATTTGAGTATGGAAAAACGAATAAAAAATTCTATCGGCAAACTACTTTTGCTTTTTGTACTAATTGCAACTTTAGGTTGCAAGCAAGAGTCTGCTCCTCCAAATATCATTTTTATTTTGACAGATGATCAAGGATATGGTGATTTAGGAATTTACGGCGCTACAGACATCACCACACCAAATCTAGATCTATTGGCAAAGAAAGGGGCCTATTTTACCTCCTATTATGCTACGCAACCTGTTTGTTCAGCTTCTCGAGCGTCTATTATGACAGGCTGTTATTCCGATAGAATTGGGATTCACAATGCCTACAGTCCAGGTTCAAAAGTAGGGCTCAATCCAGAGGAAACAACTATTGCTGAATTGCTCAAAGAACAGGGCTATGCCACTGGTATTTTTGGAAAATGGCACTTAGGTGATGCACCTAAATTTCAACCTAGAAAACACGGTTTTGATGCATTTTATGGGATCTTATTTTCTAACGACATGTGGCCCAAACATCCACAACAAGGCTCAGGTTTTAATTTTCCAGACCTTTACCTTTATGAGAATGAAACACCTATACAACTACTTGAAGACCAAACCTTTTTAACCCAAGCACTTACAGATCGGGCGATTGAATTCATAAAAAGAAATAAAAACACCCCCTTCTTTGTATATCTCCCTCACCCGCAACCGCATGTCCCCTTGTTTGCTAGTCAAGAGTTTAAAAACACTCAAGACCGAGGTCTATATGGAGATGTAATTGCAGAGATAGACGCTTCCGTAGGACGTATTTGGGAAACGCTTAAAGATGAAGGTTTAGATGAAAATACCATTATCGTTTATACTTCAGACAATGGACCATGGCTTTCCTATGGAGGCCATTCTGGATCATCAGGGATTTTTAGAGAAGGAAAAGGAACCAATTGGGAAGGAGGGCATCGTGTACCAGGGATTGTTTATTATCCAAAAAAAATTGCTCCGAACACGCGTATAGATGCTCCTGCAATGGGGATCGATTGGTTACCTACACTTGCTGAATTAACAGGGAGTAAGCTTCCTGAAAAAAAAATAGATGGAGCTTCACTCGTACCACTTCTCACGGGAACTACAACCAATGCTCCTCATGAAAATTTCTTTTTTTACTACCGTACAAATGAACTTCACGCCGTACGACACCAAAACTGGAAGCTGTATGTTCCTCACACCTACCGTTCCTTAAATGGAAGAGTAGGAACAAACGATGGTTTTCCCATACCATATGAAATGAATACGATCGAAACACCGGCACTTTTTGACCTAGAAAACGACCCAAGTGAAACGCGTGATGTCGCTGCTGATCACCCAGAAATGGTTGAGAAAATCACTAAAATTGCGGATTCTATTCGGGCTGTATTAGGAGATCGATTAAAGGGTATAGAAGGCAAGGAGGTACGACCTGTAGGAAGAGTTGATTAGTATTTCTTCCAGGGACCGTGATGTAATACTCCAGTAGGATCATCAACACGCTCAAAACCATGTGCGCCAAAATAATCACGCTGGGCTTGTAGGAGTGCCCCACTACCTCGGTGCTGGGTGATTGACAGCCAATAATTCC